>JAGBGW010000265.1 GCA_017935825.1 Clostridia bacterium | reverse complement strand
CGCCGCCGCCGATGATCAAAAGACCGTCGGCTTTCTTGGCAATATCACCTGCACGAAGGACCTTTTCACAATCCACGGTGAAGTAGTCGATATTTTGTTTTTCCAATGCGCCGCGATAGGGGGCGGAAAGCTCCGACACGCCGTGGTCGCGGTAGCCCATGGTAACTGCCAGCATGTGCAAGGTTTCCTTTCTTTGTCTTTTTTACTTGTGCCCAAGGGTATGTTTCCTGTACAATATAATAAAGCAGGACGAAAGTCAATCGCAACGGATAAATGAAACTCAAAAAAAGGGGGAGTGCGCATGTGTGATACGCTGGTAGCCCTTGGCTCTCATACACAGGATGGTTCCATCCTCTTTGCAAAAAACAGCGACAGAAGTCCCAACGAACCGCAGCAGGTGATCCGCACCTTCGCCGTGGATTATCCCGAAGATGCCACGGTGCAGTGTACCTATATGACCATCGCACAGGCAGCCCATACCAACGCCTGCCTGCTTTGCAAACCCTCGTGGATCTGGGGCGCGGAAATGGGCGCCAACGAATACGGCGTGCATATCGGCAACGAAGCCGTTTTCACCCGTGAACCCATCAAGAAAGATTCAGGGCTGACCGGCATGGATCTTGTACGCCTTGCCCTTGAACGCTGCGCCACCGCCCGCGATGCCGTGGATTATATCATCTCCATGCTCATCCGCTACGGACAGGGCGGTGACTGCGGCTACGATAAGCCCTTCTACTACCACAACAGTTTCCTCATCACCGATGCCCACGAGGCATTTGTGCTGGAGACGGCGGGGGAATTTTGGGCAATGAAGCAGGTGCGAAGTGTCTACACCATCTCCAACTGCCTCACCATCGAGAACGATTTTGATGACATCCACGCAGGTGCCATTGAATACTGCATTCAGAACCGTCGCTGTAAATCCCGTGCGGATTTCAGCTTTGCCAAGTGCTTTTCCGATCCCCTTCGCACTCGTTTTGCACAGGCGCAGGTGCGCCGTGCACAGAGCATGGAAATTCTTGCAACGGGCAACCTGACCACCCGCGACATGATCAAAGCACTTCGAAGCCACAGGGAAACTTCCAGCCCCTTCGGCCGTGGCGGCTGCGGCGATGTTTGCATGCATGCAGGCGCCCACATCGGCGCAAGCCACACCACAGGGTCTATGGTGTCCCGTATCTCGCCCGGTTTTTCCACCGAGTACGTCACGGGTATGTCCACTCCCTGTATCGCCATCTTCAAACCCTACTGGATGACGGCGCAGACCACACAGCTGGTATTTCCGCTGTATGCCGCCCGTGCATCGAGAGAAGCATGGCTGTGGCGTGAACAGCTGCACCGTGCATACTTGCAGGGACGAATCCCCGAGGACGTCATGGAAGACTACCTTCGAAAGCGCGATGCGCTGGAAGATCGCTTCTTCATGCAGACAGAACAGCTGCATATCTCCCGTCCGCCCGGCGCGGTGCTTTCGCCCATCGCCAAGAGCGCGCTGGATGCGGAAGTGGCGCTGATCGAAGAGACCCTTTCCAAATGCACCGAAAAGGGCAGACCCATGGGCGGCTTCCTGCACAGGAATTATTGGCGCAAGAAGGACGCTGTGCTTGGTCAGAAGCGCCCCGAAGAAAAATAACGAAAATCAATAAAAGGAGTACAATATAATATGGAACGCAAACCGAAAATCCTCATCACCTGCAAAATGCCCCTTGCGTGGTTCCCCGACTATAAAGACTGCGAACTGATCTTTCCCGAGAAGACCGGCTTCCTCACCGCAGAGGAGCTGATCCCTCTGATCGAAGATGCAGACGGTGCGGTGATTTTGTTTACTTATCTGAATGAAGAAGTTCTGAAGCACTGCAAGCGCCTGAAGGCTGTCACCAGCTTCGGCGCAGGATACGACTCCATCAACGTGGAGGACTGCACCAAGTACGGTGTCATGGTCTGCAACACTCCCGATGCAGTTTGCGAACCCACCGCAGAGTTCACCATCGGCATGATTCTGGACACGCTTCGCACCATCACCTGGCGTGACCGCCAGATGCGCACCAACCCCGACTACAGCTGGGGTCTGGCTGCCTATCCCAGCTGGATCGCCATGGGCAAGACGTTGGGCATCGTTGGCATGGGACGCATCGGCAAGGCAGTTGCCCGCCGCGCCATCGCACTGGGCATGAAGATCGTCTACTACAGCCGCCATCAGCTGTCCGCCGAAGAAGAGGCAAAATACGAGGCGACGTATCTTTCCCTTGACGAGCTTCTTTCCACCGCGGATGTCATCAGCCTCCATACCCCCCTTACCCCCGAGACCGAAGGTCTCATCGGCGAACGCGAGTTTGAACTGATGAAGCCCTCCGCACACCTTGTCAACATGGCGCGCGGTCCCGTTGTGGATGAAGAGGCGCTCTTGAAAGCCCTTCGCACCCACCGCATTGCAGGTGCAGCCTGTGACGTATTCGTGGGCGAACCCAACATCAACCCTGCATTTATGCAGCTGGACAATATCGTCATCACGCCCCACGTTGGCGTGGACAGCGCAGAGGCACGCATGATCATTGCAAACCACACTGCCCAGAACCTGCTGCCTGCCATCGAGGGCAAGCGTCCCCGTCACCTGATCAATGAGGAAGTTTATAAAGGAGAATAATTCCATGGATAAGAATAAAATCGCCGTCATCTACGGTCAGGATATGGGGAACATGGTGCAAAAGCTCATGGAGCATGCCAATATCGCAGGTGAACTTCGCGACGGCATGACCATCGGCATCAAGCCCAACCTTGTTGTAGCAAAAAAGCCTGACTCCGGTGCCACCACCCATACAGAGCTGATCTGCGGCGTCATTGAATACCTGCAGTCCCATGGCAAGTTCGACATCACCATCATGGAAGGCTCCTGGGTGGGCGACTCCACCAAGCGTGCATTCTCCGTCTGCGGCTACCACGACATCGCCGCAAAGTACGGCGTAAAGCTGCTGGACCTGAAAGGTGATTCTTTCAAATCCTACGGTGGCATCAACGTCTGCGATGCACCCATGAATGTGGATTACCTGATCAATATGCCTGTTTTGAAGGGTCATTGCCAGACCACCATGACCTGTGCGCTGAAGAATATGAAGGGCTGCATCCCCGACCGTGAGAAGCGCCGCTTCCATACCCAGGGTCTGCATCAGCCCATCGCAAAGCTGGGCACCATTTTGAAGCCTAATCTGACCATCGTCGACGGCATCTGCGGCGACCTTGATTTTGAAGAGGGCGGCAACCCCATTCCCATGAACCGCGTGCTGCTGGGTTATGACTCCGTACTGATCGACACTTGCGTCTGCGCCATGATGGGTATCGATCTGGACGAAGTGCCCTACATCGAAATGGCCGCCCGTATGGGTGCAGGTTCCATGGACTTCACCGACGATACGCTGGAAGAGCTCAACGATGCTTCGGGTGCAGGCCGTATGCCCGTGCTTTCCCGCCGCGCCAAGGCACTTGGCCGCCACGTGGAAGAAAAAGATGCCTGCTCGGCATGCTACGGTTCTCTCATCCATGCGCTGTACCGTCTGGACGAAATGGGACGTCTTGGCTGGCTGGACGACAAAGTCTGCATCGGGCAGGGCTTCCGCGGCATGGAAAACTGCGGTAACCTGGGCGTAGGCAACTGTACAAAGGGTTGTAAGTACTCCCTCGGTGGCTGTCCGCCCCGCGCAGACCAGATCATGGAATTCCTGCAGGACCACATGGGCTGACCGCGCTGCGGTCAGCAGTGATATGTGCCTTGCGGCACGTGATATATTGCTGCGCAATGTGATATTTGCCCTTCGGGCAAGTGATATTCGTCCTTCGGACGAGTTGAATATGGTAAAAAATCGGATGCACAAACGTGTGTGTCCGATTTTTGTTTGAGTTATATCATACTCTGTAGGGAACGGGCCATACCCTAAAGGGCACACGATGCCCGTTGCGAAAACGTATGCGCAAAATCCAACGTTGGCGGACCGTGTGGGAACACGGTCCCTACGACAGCAATGATAGAAATCCAAACGCCCCAATTACCCCAACCAAATAAAACTTGCGATGCAAAGCATCGCAAATTTCACATTGCGAAGCAATATTTCACTTGCCCGAAGGGCAAATTTCACTTTTCCGCAGGAAAAATTTCACTGCGGTGTGCGCCCTGCGCACACCGCTACGCGCGCTGCATGATCCAGCTTCGCATAAAGGTGCGCATCTGCGATAGAATCTGCGCGGCGCGGGGGCGGTTTTTGTGCCATGCGGCGGCATAAAGGGTCAGGCACAGGTTTTCTTCATCCGCGGTAAGCACGATGCTGCCCGATTGCACATCCAGCGCAATGGCCTGTGCATCCATGGGGCAGAGGGGATAGGTCTTTTCTTTTTTCAGATCAAATCCGATGCCCGTCTGGTAATCCCGAAGGGATGTAACGGGCATGTCAAAAATCTGCGTGGGGATGTCGTGACACAGCAATCGCAAAACATTGTACATACGGGTGGCGCCGCAGCTGCCGTCAAAATAAAAGGTATCTTTTGCGCACAAAAAGGTGCCCGAGGGCAGAAGAAGAATTTTTGCCGCATCCTCGGGCAGAGAAAAGCCGCCTGCATCGTCCTGCGCAAAGAGCACGCCGCACCTTGCAAGGTCAAATACGTCATCGTATTTTGCTTCCTGTTTTGTATCCTGTTTTGTATCCTGTTTCATATCGTACACAGGGAAAGCCCCTTTCTTTTTTTCATAATAAAAAGCGCAGTAGATTTTACTGCGCTTTTGCTTGTCTTATGCATCTTGTCTGCGGGGCGATTTTTGAATAAAACGCAAAAAACAGGAAAAAGTTTCAAAATTTCTATTGACAGATTGCCAAAACAGGAGTAAAGTTATAACCTGCACTTTAGTGGTAAAAGTGTGTCTGTTCGTGCGCAATTTTTTCGCAGAAACAGGGAAAAACCACTGAAAAATCTGCTTTTTGCAAGGCGATTATACCACATATTGTGCTTTTTGCAAATAGCGGATGAATCGACTAATTACAATGCCGAAGCGGAAGAAAATTCCGCAGGCTTTGGGCAATTTTGGGGATAGGAGTGGTGCTTTCATATGCATGAAACACAGGTTAGAAT
>JAGBGW010000264.1 GCA_017935825.1 Clostridia bacterium | reverse complement strand
CCGGTATCAAAGTACCGAAGTCCGCAGTCAAAATCCAGGTGGATGAAGACGAAAAACAGCAGCAGGGAGTTTACATTCTTCCGGATTCCATGAGCCGTTTCAAACCGATTGACGTGCTGTTTGAAGGTGAGGATTATTATGTGGTCCGACAGGGTGACAACGACGACAACACTGGACTTGTCGTTGGAGATACAATCATTATAAAAGCTCGGGGTTTGGAAGATATGAAGGTGATCAAATGACAGAACTTGAGCAGAAGGAATTAAAAGAAAACATCGAGCAGGTTCAGTTTCGTATCGCACAGGCTGCGATGCGAGCCGGACGGAAAGCGGATGATATTCGGCTGGTCGCTGCGACAAAAATGAACGATGGCGAACGGGTGCAGGCAGCGATTCAGTATGGTATTCAGGTCGCAGGCGAGAACCGCGTGCAGGAACTGCTGGAGAAATATGAACAGGACGCTTACGTCGGCGCCGATCTGCATTTTATTGGAACTTTGCAAACCAATAAGGTCAAATACCTCATGGGCAAGGTCAGCCTGATTCAGTCGGTTGGTTCGGAAAAACTTGGCCGCTGCATCGCAAAAGAGGCACAAAAATATGGGATTTGTCAGGATATTCTTCTCGAAGTGAATATCGGAGAAGAAAGCGCAAAGAGCGGATTGCCGCCCGAAAATCTGGAAGCAACGATCGAGCAGCTTTGCGTTTTACCTGGAATTCATATCCGTGGTTTGATGGCAATTCCACCAATTGCGCATGCGCACGGTGAAAATTTACGTTATTTTGATAGAATGAGGCAACTATTTATTGACATATCGGCAAAAAGATACGATAATGTATCTATGGACTATTTATCAATGGGTATGTCAGGCGACTTTGAAGATGCGATCACCTGCGGCGCAAATATGGTGCGCGTTGGTACAGCCATCTTTGGGTTGCGTCCCTATATGAGATAATTGGTTGAATTTGAAATATCCGTGAGGAGGAAATATAAAAATGGCATCGTTAAAGGGATTTTTGGACTGGGTCAAAGGCGAGGACATGGAGGACGATTACGAGGAGTTTATCCCCAGATCTCAGGCTTCGACCGGGTCTGCTGCGTCTTCAGCCACTGCGTCGGCACCAGAAGACTCCCTTTCTTACACGGCTGACACTCAGCGCTCCAACAACAAAGTGGTAAATATCCATGCGACAACGCAGCTTGCCGTTGTACTGGTAAAACCCGATCGCTTCGAGAATGCCGCGGAAATTGCAGATCATCTGAAGGACAAGCGCACAGTCGTGCTGAATCTCGAGCAGACGAACAAGGATGTTGCGCGTCGTCTGGTCGATTTCCTGAGCGGCGTTGCATACGCAAATGAGGGCAAGATCAAGCGCGTTGCAAATAGCACGTACATCATTACTCCCTACAACGTCGATATTCTTGGCGATCTGATTGATGAGCTCGAGAATAACGGCCTGTATCTGTAATCAGCTGTGTCGTACTTGTTTATTCGATTGGTATCTTCCATTATCCGTTTGTTGGAATTTCTGATGTTTGCGCGCGCTATTTTCTCGTGGTTCCCGCAAATGCAGGGATCAAAAATTGCGGAGTTTCTTTATATGGTAACTGAGCCAATTATTTTGCCTTTCCGAAGCCTTTTGGATCGTTTCCAAGGGCGCAGCATGATACCAATCGACTTCTCATTTTTATGCGCATTTCTGGCTCTCGAATTTCTTCAGATGCTGCTGTATAGCTTATACTGACGAATGCAACTTGGCCGGGGCATGACCCCCGGCCATTTTACCGTATTTTTGGCAGACAGGCTGCCATAGAAAATTGGAGGGATATTCGATATGCTAACCGTTCAGGAAATACAAGCGGTTAATTTTGAAAAAGCAGTTTTTGGCGGCTATGATATGAAAGCTGTGGACGAGTTTCTGGAACACATTACAGAGGACTACGCAGCGCTGCAAAAAGAAAATGCTGCCTTGAAATCAAAAATGAAGGTTCTGGTCGATAAGATCGAAGAGTATCGCAGCGTGGAGGACGGCATGCGCCGTGCGCTGGTATCTGCGCAGGGCATTGCGCAGGAGACCTTGGACAAGGCCAAAACCGAAGCAGAACAGCTTGTTTCCAGTGCCCGCATCGAAGCGGAAACCAAGATTGAAAACTATCGCATGCAGATTGCTGCTGAATCGAAGAAGCTTGAAGATGCAAAAGCGAAGAATGCCGAGTTCGTTGCTCAGCTTTCTGCGGTTTATGAGGAGCAGCTCAAGTCGCTGGTGGCTTTGTCGGCTTCTGATATTCTGGAAAATGAGCCGGCATTTCCGACCGAGCCGATCTCCATGGCAGCCGAGTCTGCACCGGCTGCTCCGCAGAAACCGCTTGGGGATACGCAGCAGTTCGATATTCATGCACAATCGGACGCACCGGCAGAGGAAAAAAAAGAATCACGGTTTAAAATTACCGAAGTTTCGCTTGCGAGCAGTGAGCAGGCCGCAGCAGAGGGGGAAAATAAGCCCCATTTTGATTTTGGTGATTTGAAATTTGGTGCTGATTACAAGCCGGAACAAGAAAGATAAAAACGAAAGGACTGACACGGTACAATGCCGCAGGATTATAATACCACAATCAATCTTCCCAAAACCGATTTCCCGATGAGAGCTGGTCTCCCGAAGCGTGAGCCCGGTTTTCTGGCTGATTGGGATCAGGGAGAGAACAAGCTTTACCACGACATGATGAAGAAAAACGAGGGCAAGCCGCTCTTCATTCTGCACGACGGCCCTCCGTATGCGAACGGCAACCTTCACATGGGCCACGCCCTGAATAAGGTTCTGAAAGACTTCATCATCCGTTACAAGAACATGGCTGGCTTCTGCGCACCGTATGTTCCGGGCTGGGATACCCATGGTCTTCCGATCGAACGCCAAGCAATTAAGGCTTATGGCATGGATCGTGATAAGGTTTCTGTTTCCGAGTTCCGTCATAAGTGCGAGGAGTTTGCACGTCAGCATGTCGACACGCAGCGCGAGCAGTTCAAGCGACTGGGTGTGGTTGCAGATTGGGAGCGCCCGTATCTGACGCTGACCCATGATTTCGAGGCAAAGCAGATCGAAATCTTTGGTGAAATGGCTAAGAAGGGCTACATTTATAAGGGTCTGAAGCCGGTATACTGGTGTCCGCACGATGAGACTGCGCTTGCAGAAGCTGAGATTGAATATCAGGACGAGAAATGTTCGTCGATTTATGTCAAGTTTGCAGTGACCGATGATAAGGGCGTCATCTCCAAGCTGATCGGCACGACCGAGAACGTTTACTTCGTCATCTGGACGACTACCACTTGGACTCTGCCGGGCAACCTTGCGATTTCGGTCAATCCCTTCTTTGAATATGATCTGGTAAGGGTTCCGAACGGGGATGTTTATGTTCTGGCCAAGGAACTGACCAAGTCGGTTATGGATGCGGCTGGCATTGACAGTTGGGAAGTGCTGGGTACCCTGCTCGGTTCTGATCTCGAGATGATGAAGACCAAGCATCCGATTATGGATCGCGAAAGTGTCATTATCTGCGGCGAGCATGTTACTCTGGATGCCGGTACCGGCTGCGTACACACCGCACCCGGCTTTGGCGCCGAGGACTTTGTTGTCTGCCAGCAGTACAAGATTCCGATCATTGTACCGGTGGACGGCAAGGGCTATGCAACCAAGGATGCCGGCAAGTATGCGGGTATGTACTATGAAAAGACCACACCGGTCATTCTCGACGATCTGCGCGCGTGCAATGCGCTCCTTGCGATCGAAGAGATTGAACACAGCTATCCGCACTGCTGGCGCTGCAAGAACCCGATCATCTTCCGTGCGACTGAGCAGTGGTTCTGCTCGGTGGATGCGCTCAAGGAAGATGCGGTAAAGGCCTGCCATGATATCACTTGGCTCCCGGGTTGGGGCGAGGATCGCATGACCTCGATGATTCAGGAGCGTTCCGACTGGTGCATCTCCCGCCAGCGTATCTGGGGCGTTCCGATCCCGATCTTTATCTGCAAGAAGTGCGGCAAGCCGCTGGTAACCGAGCAGACGATCAAGATTGTATCTGAACTGTTCCGCGAGAAGGGTTCCAATGCCTGGTTCGACATGGATGCAAGTGAGATTCTGCCCGTTGATGTTCAGTGTGCGTGCGGCTGCAATGAGTTCGATAAGGAAACGGACACCATGGACGTATGGTTTGACTCTGGTTCGAGCTGGGCGGCAGTCATTGAGCAGCGCGAGGGTCAGCCGATTCCGGTCGACGTATATCTGGAAGGTAACGATCAGTATCGCGGCTGGTTCCAGTCTTCCATGCTGACTGCGATTGCAACCAAGGGCATTGCTCCGTATAAGACGGTTATCACCCATGGTATGATCGTAGATGAAGAGCGTCAGAAGATGTCCAAGTCGGCTGGTAACGGCATCAGCCCGCAGGAGCTGATGAAGGACTATGGCGCTGACATTCTTCGTCTGTGGGTTGCTTCGGCCGATTATCGTCAGGATATGCGCATTTCCAAGGAAATGTTCAAGCACCTCTCTCAGAACTATCTGAAGATTCGCAATACGGCCCGTTATATTCTGGGTAACCTGCAAAACTTTAATCCTTCGGATCTGGTTGCTTATGAGGAACTGCCGGCTCTGGACCGCTGGGCACTGATGAAGCTGAATGATCTGGTTGCTCGTGTTCGCAAGGGTTATGACGCATATGAATTCCATACGGTAATGCATGCAATCCACAACTTCTGCGTTGTCGATATGTCGAACTTCTATCTGGATGTCATTAAGGACCGTCTCTACTGCGACGATACAAATGGCATCAGCCGTCGTTCGGCTCAGACTGCGATGTATTATATTCTGGATGCTCTTGTGCGTATGATTGCTCCCATTCTTTGCTTCACCGCAGACGAGATCTGGAAGGCAATGCCGCATAAGCAGGGAGATGATCTGAACAACATCGTGCTGAACGATATGCCTGCAGCATGCGAGAAGTTTGACCTGCCGGAGGAAGAGCGTACCAAGTGGGAGCGCCTGATCGCTCTGCGTGATGAAGTGAATAAGGCCCTTGAAGCTGCAAGAAGTGCAAAGACCATTGGTAAGCCGTTGGAGGCTTGGGTAACGGTTCGTGCAAATGGCACCGTAGCAGATTTCCTCGAAAGCTGCAATATGTCTATGGATGAACTGGCTGCTCTTTGTATTGTATCAAAGCTGAAGGTGGTTCGCGACGAAACGCTTGGCGAAGCTGGTGAAAACTTCAGTGGCGTTGCGGTTGACATCGAGCGCGCTTCGGGCGAAAAGTGTGAGCGCTGCTGGATTTACAGCGACTCTGTTGGTACGGATTCGAAGCATCCGACCCTTTGCAGCCGCTGTGCAGCAGTTGTTGGTTAATATGTAATATAAAAGGGGCAGTCTCTAAGAGACCGTCCCTTTTATTCCATAAAGGAGAACTTATAATGATCCTTCTTTTACTGGTAGTCCTGATTATCGGTGCAGATCAGCTCGTAAAATTCTGGGCAGTCCAAACCTTGATGTCCGGCTCCTCGATCGTCTTGATTCCCGGAATTTTTCGCCTCACTTATGTGGAGAATAGGGGAGCAGCATTCTCTTTTCTGGAGAATCATATTTCTTTCTTTGTAATCGCCACTCTTTTGGTGCTCTGTGCAATCATTTACGCATTTCTTAAAAAATTGATTCCGACTAAACTTGGAAGACTCGCATTGGCTTTTGTTGCCGGCGGTGCAGTCGGGAATCTAATAGACCGCATTCTCCATGGATATGTTGTAGACATGTTCTACTTTGAGTTAATCGATTTTCCGGTTTTTAACGTAGCAGATATTTTCATTGTAATTGGCGGCATTCTTTTTGCATATTATGTTTTGGTACAGTATGATAAGGTGAATAACAGGGAGCAGAATCGTGAGTAAAATCACTAATATTACTTCTACAGCGATGGATTCCGGTCAGCGTTTGGATCGTTTTTTAGCAGAACATCTCCACGATCTGACGCGGAACGCAATACAGATTTTGATTGCGGATGGGAATGTTTCATGCAATGGAAATCTTTTGAAGAAAAATTACAAGATAAAAGGGAACGAGATACTAACAGTCACTGTCCCGGAGCCGCAGGAAACAGATATTGTCCCGGAAAACATACCGATTGATATCGTTTATGAGGATGACGATCTTTTGGTTGTCAATAAAGCGCGCGGTATGGTCGTTCATCCGGCGGTTGGAAACTGGTCTGGAACGCTGGTAAACGCGCTTATGTATCATTGTGGTGAACGATTGTCAGGTGTTAATGGTGAAATCCGACCTGGAATTGTGCATCGTATCGATAAGGATACGAGCGGTTTACTTGTTATTGCAAAAAATGATTTTTCACATGTAGGTTTGGCGGAACAGATTGCACGTCACGACGTCCGCAGACAATACGAAGCAATTGTCTGCGGCAATGTTCGTGATGATGCCGGAATCATTAATCAACCTATAGGAAGACATAAAATCGACCGTAAAAAGATGGCTGTTGTCGCAGATGGTCGACCGGCGATTACACATTATCAAGTAATCGCGAGATTTGCTGGATACACGCATATGGAGTTTACGTTAGAAACTGGCCGTACACATCAGATACGCGTTCACATGGCTTATACGGGACATCCAATCATTGGCGATCCGCTGTACGGCAATCAGAAAGATCGGTTTACTGCAATCAACGGGCAATGCTTACATGCAAAACAATTAGAATTTGTTCATCCAAGAACCAACAAACTTATGCGTTTTACAGCAAAGCGTCCAGAGTATTTTTCTGAAATCTTGAAAAAATTAGGGAAACACTATTAATTCCCTACTCTTTATTATACAAAATTTTTATTTTGTATAATTCACTGGCACCCTTATCATGTGCTGAATAAAGCCGCGCCGCCATTGATGGCGCGGCTATTTTTTGATATGGTGGACCTCCGCTACTACTTCTTGTTGCCCCACTGAGTGCCAGCCACATGGCGCAGCCGGGCGCAGACCAGCATCAAAGCAGAGTTGCCGTCCGGGAAGGTGCCCACCACACGGGTCCTGCGGCGGATCTCTCGGTTCAACCGCTCAATTACATTATCAGCATCTGCGTCCATTTTATCAGGTACCGTCAACAGATCCTTTTCTTACCTTATCTGTTCACTGGCACAATCAGTGTTTTTTTAAACGCAAAAAAACCTCTGAAGTAAATCAGAGGTTTTTTTATGGAGGTACCACCCAGAATCGAACTGGGGATCAGGGAGTTGCAGTCCCACGCCTTACCGCTTGGCTATGGTACCATATGGAGCGGATGACGAGGCTCGAACTCGCTACCTCCACCTTGGCAAGGTGGCGCTCTACCAGATGAGCTACATCCGCATACATGGTGCCTCCGGGCGGAATCGAACCACCGACACGGGGATTTTCAGTCCCCT
>JAGBGW010000263.1 GCA_017935825.1 Clostridia bacterium | reverse complement strand
TGAAAAAAGAAGATGTCCACCTGGACGAGCAGTACTTTGATGTCATCGCCAGTAAGACAGAGAACGGATTAAGAAAGGTTCCGATTGCCGACAAACTACTCCCGTTCTACAAAGCATGGTTCGATGGATCTGCGTGTGAATACCTCTTGCATACACCGGATCAAAAACACTTCGACTATCGGAATTACTATGACAGCTATTTTACCCCTCTCATGGAGCAGCTTGGATTTGATCATAAGCCCCATGATACCCGGCACACCTGCATCTCGAAGCTAACGGAAGCGCATGTAGATCAAACCATGATCAAGAAGATCGTAGGTCACTCCGGGGCAATGACCCTCACAGAGAGGGTGTACACCCACCTGGATATTGAAACCCTGGTGGAAGCAATCAATAAAATCACATAAGAGAAATACTATGAAAACCGATGATATGAAAAAAGCAGGAGATGTTCTCCTTGCGGATACATCTCCTGCTTCATCAGGCTCATTATACAGTTGTGAACTTTGTTCCTTACCTGCGTCTTACTTGCACCTTTCGGTGTCAAACGCAACACATTCGAGGAACTCTCACAGCTCCAATAAGTTGTAAATTCCAGCAAACCGACGTCCAAAGACGTTGCGAAATGCTGTGGAAATTATCTCTTGGATAATTTCGATTAGCGCTTAGAGAACTGAGGTGCACGACGTGCGCCCTTGAGACCGTACTTCTTACGTTCCTTCATGCGAGGATCGCGGGTAAGGAAGCCAGCCTTCTTCAGAGCGGGACGAAGCGTCTCATCTGCCTTGATCAGAGCGCGGGCAACACCGTGACGGATTGCGCCTGCCTGACCGGTGAAGCCGCCGCCGCGAACGTTAACCAGAACGTCGTACTTGTCTGCGGTCTCAGTCAGAGCCAGAGGAGAACGAGCAACCATCTTCAGAGTTTCGTAACCGAAGTACTCTTCAAGGGGACGCTTGTTGATAAGGAACTTGCCATCGCCGGGAACGAGGCGGACGCGAGCGACTGCCTTCTTACGACGACCGGTACCCCAATACATTACCTGTGCCATGTTGTGATACCCTCCTTATTAGAATTCCAGCACTTCGGGCTTCTGAGCCTGGTGCTTATGTTCTGCGCCGCGATAGATGTGCAGCTTCTTGATCATGTGGCGGCCAAGAGTGTTCTTGGGCAGCATGCCGCGAACTGCTTCATATACCATGAACTCGGGCTTGTTTGCCAGCATCTTGCGTGCGACGGTGGTCTTCAGACCGCCAACGTAACCGCTGTGGCGATAGTAGTTCTTCTGATCCAGCTTCTTGCCGGTAAGAACGATCTTGTCTGCGTTGATAACGATAACGTAATCGCCGGTGTCGACATGAGGAGTGAAGGTGGGCTTGTTCTTGCCGCGAAGAACAACTGCAATCTGGGTTGCAAGACGACCGAGCGTCTGACCCTCTGCATCAACCACATACCACTTGCGCTCGACATCCTGCGCTTTGGCCATGTAAGTTTTCAATTTATTTTCCTCCCATAGACCGGGTTTGTCCCGTGTCATATTCTGCGCTCCCAATGACCTGTTGGACTGCAGCTCATCGGAACCCCGGGCTGTGGGGTTTTCATGACGCATCAATTATTATACGCACTCCCCTGCCCTGTGTCAAGCAAAAAAGCGTGTATTTTCAAGGTTTTTTCTATGTTTTTTAATCAGTTGGAAGAGGTGGGCATATAAGGAATCAGGCTCTGTGCAACCTGCGTGATGGGCATGGTCTGTAAAATAATGTTGCCGGGGCCGGTGACACGGGTGTTGAAAATTCCTTCACCACCAAACAGTGCATTCTTGACACCGGGCACGGTCACAACATCCAGTGTGCAGGTGGCATCCATGGCCGCAAGATAGCCTGTATCCACGATCATGGACTGACCGGGTTGCAGATGATACTCCACAGCGGAGCCGTCGATCTCGATAAACGCCACGCCCTGACCCGACAGGCGCTGCATGATAAAGCCTTCGCCGCCCAGAAGACCGCCGGAAAATCTTTTTTGGAAATGTACGGACAGCTGTACCGACTCCTGCGATGCAAGGAACGATCTTTTCTGCACGATCATCTCGCGACCGGGTGCAATCTGCACAGCACGGATCTCACCGGGGAAAGAAGATGCAAAGGCGATCAGACCTCTGCCGCCCTGCGCGGTGTAGATATTCTGAAACAGCGCTTCGCCCGAGAACATGCGGCCCAAGGCTTTGCCCATGCCGCCGCCTTTTGTTTCCATCAGCATATTGGGGGACATCCAGCTCATGGAGCCACGCTCTGTGATCATGCGCTCGCCCTGTTCCATGGTGCAGATGACAACGGGAAGATTGCCGCCCTGAATTTGATATTGCATATGGTTTTCTCCTTTTCTTGCTTGTGATAGAGATCGCGGAACACGCACGGCGTGTTCCCTACAGGAAGTTGGGAAAAATATAATCGATTTGCATTTTCCTGTCAATTTATTTTGTATTAAATATGCATTCAGATGTCTGTTCGATACAAACCGTTTTTCAAAAGTTACAGATCCTTCGACTCGCTTACGCTCGCTCAGGATGACACGGTTTGTTCTATCATTTTTCAAACAAACCAAATCTTGCGCGCAAGCGCAAACTTCACGCCGCGAAGCGGTGCTTCATGTGCACGCAGTGCACACTTCACGTTGCGAAGCAACACTTCATTGCAGTTCGCCGCAGGCGAACTGCTCATTCCCCGTCGTAAGTTGCACAATACGGTCTTACGGGCAGCACCACATCGGCAAGGCCCTTCTTTTCAGGCACCCACGCTTTATCTGCGGAGCCGTAGATGTTGAGGATGTTGTCTTTGACCTTATTTTTGATACCCTGACGGACGTACGCCCAAAGGCCGTAGACACCGTCACTTTCAAGATCGGGATGCATTGCGGCGCGGCGGGCGGCAAGCATGATATCCTGACAGATGTTGACTTTGTTGATGCCCATGGCACAGGCTTTTTTCAGCTGATCTTTGGGAAGACCCGAGGAGCCGTGGAGCACCAGCGGCAGATTTCCCGTCTTTTCTTTGATGGCGGCAAGGCGTTCAAAGTCGATATGGGGTTCCTCGTGATAGGTGCCGTGCTCATTGCCGATGGCAATGGCAAGGGCATCCACGCCTGTTCTGCGGACAAATTCCGCCGCATCGTCGGGGTCGGTCATGCCTTCTTCCTTCTTGCCTTCAAAACCGCGGGAGACGTGACCGATCTCAGATTCCACGGTGACACCCACAAGGTGGGCAAGGCGCACCATTTCTGCCACGTTTTCCACATTTTCCTCAAAGGGCAGGGTGGAATAATCCACCATGATGGAGGTAAAACCTGCACGGATGGCAAGCAGCTGCTGGGTCTTTTTTTCGTACTCGGTGCCGTGATCAAGATGCACGGCCACGGGCACCTTTGCCTTCTTTGCAAGCTCGGTCAGGATACGACCGAACATCTCGATATCGGGATTCATGCGATAGGATGCATCAATGATGATGGGGGCATTGACCTCCTCCGCAGCTTCGATGCAGGCGCGGGCATCCAGCTCCGACCAGACGTCGGGGGCGCAGACGGCATAGTTCTCCGCATTGGCGCGGTCGAGGATCTCCTTCATGGTGACAAGCATATTTTCTTCCTCCCAAACGGAAATTTTCTCTGTTGCATTGAGTGTAACATCAATTATTTTTGAATGCAAATGAAGTAGGGGCGGCAACCTGCCGCCCGCAAACGTTCGATTTTTATCCCGGCAGACGGGCGGCTGATAGCCGCCCCTACATTGGCGTTTGATCTTAATCCAACCATGTAGGGAACGGGTCATACCCGTTGTGCAGACGTTTGTTTTTCCACCAACGCAAAAGGTCGAGGCATGGCCTCGACCCTACATTTTTTGTTATAAAACCCAGCCGGGTTTCTCATCATGGTGGAAAACTTCTTCCAAAATGAGTCCCTGTGGCGGTGCAGTGACACCGCCGATGCGGCGGTCGCACGTTTCAAACATCTGCAAAATGATGTCCTCGGGAAGGTCGCCGTCGCCTACGCCTACGAGGGTGCCTGCGATGATGCGAACCATGTTGTACAGGAACGCATCGCCTTCCACTATGATGATGACGCAGTCATCCACACGCTCCACACGCACATCGTGCAAAGTGCGCACGGTGGTCTTTGCGCTGCCGCCCGTGGCGCAGAATGCCGCAAAGTCATGCTTGCCGATCAGGTCACGCGCCGCGCGCTGCATTTTTTCAATGTCCAGATCGCGGTAGACATGCCAGGAACGATGTGCAAGCAGTGCCGAAGCATGCTTTTTATTGTAGATGGTGTAGCTGTAGCGCTTGCCGCTTGTCCAGAATCTGGAATGGAACCCTTCTTTTGCCTCGCTTGAATCCTGCACGCGGATATCGGGGGGCAGGTGGGTATTCAGTGCGTAGGAAAACCGATCCGCAGGGATGGAGGATTCCGTGTCAAAATGGGTGATCTGCCCCTTTGCATGGACACCTGCATCGGTGCGTGATGCGCCCGTGATGCGTGTGTGGGTACCTGTCAGTTCAAACAAAGCCTGTTCAAGGCAGCCCTGCACCGTGGGAGCGTTGTCCTGCAGCTGCCAGCCGCCGTAATTGGTGCCGTCGTATTCCACGACCAGTTTGATTCGACGCATATCGCTTTCCTCAGCCGAAGATAATCAGCAGTGCAAGAAGACCCAGATTGACGGCAACTGCCGCCGCATCCACCCAGGACAATGTCAAAATACGCATGCGCGTTCTGCCCTTGCCGCCATGGTAGCAGCGGGATTCCATCGCCATGGCAAGCTCGTCCGCACGGCGGAAGGCGTTGACGAACAGCGGTACAAGAAGCGGTACCAGTGCCTTTGCCTTTTGGAAGATATTGCCCGTTTCAAAATCCGCACCGCGGGCTTTCTGCGCCTTCATGATCTTGTCGGCTTCTTCCAAAAGCGTGGGAATGAAGCGCAATGCGATGGTCATCATCATTGCAAGTTCATGGGCAGGAAAGCGGATGATGCTCAGAGGCTTTAAGAGCCGCTCTAAGGCATCCGTCAGCGACAGAGGGGAAGTTGTCAGCGTCAGCATACTGGTGCCGAATACAAGCAAAATAAGCCGCAGAGCAAGGCGTACGGCATAGATGATGCCGTCGGAGTAGATGCGGATCTTCCAGACCTGCAAAAGAAGTTCGCCTTCGCGGACAAGAAGAAGGTTCATAATGAAGGTGAACACCACAATGAACAGCAGCGGCTTGATGCTTCGAAGCAGCACCCGAAGGGGTACTTTGGCAATCAGTGCCGCGCCAAGGACGTAGGCGGCAAAGACACCGTACATCCAAAAGACATCGGTGACAAAGATCGCCACGATGTAGAACACCACAAGCAAAATCTTCACACGGGGGTCGATGCGATGCACCGCGCTTTTGCCCGGCAGGTACTGACCGACGGTGATATCGTTAAGCATGGCTGCCACCTCCCATCAATTTGCAAAGATAGCTTGCAGCTTCTTCTGCAGTAAAGATATCGGAGGGAAGCTCAATGCCCTCTTTTTCCAGCAGCATGCGAAGACGGCTTGTCTCGGGCACGTCAAGACCGATGGCCTCCAGCTCCTCCACGTGGGAGAACACCTCACCGGGGGTGCCGTCCATAACGATCCGTCCCTTGTCGATGACAAGGATTCTATCCGCCACACGGGCGATATCGTCCATGGAATGGGTGATCATGAGAATACCCGTGCCGGACTTATTTAAATCCTGCACAAGTTCCAGCAGTTCGTCTCGCCCCTGCGGGTCCAGACCTGCCGTAGGCTCGTCCAGAATGAGGAACTTGGGGTTCATGGCAATGACGCCCGCAATCGCCACACGGCGCCGCTGACCGCCCGAAAGTTCAAAGGGAGAGCGGTTGCGGACGGCTTCGTAATCAAGACCGACGCGCTGGATGGCTTCCTTTACGCAAGCGGTCAGTTCCTCGCCACCCAACCCCATATTCTTGGGACCGAAGGCGACGTCCGCTTCCACAGTCTCTTCAAAGAGCTGATGCTCGGGGTACTGGAACACCAGACCCACACGGCTGCGAACGAATTTCATATCAGCATCTTTTTTCGTCAGTTCCACGTCGTAGACAAAGAGCGTGCCGCTTGTGGGCTTCAAAAGGCCGTTTAAATGCTGCACAAGTGTGGACTTGCCGCTGCCCGTATGACCGATCAGACCCACGAATTCACCTTCGTGCAGCTGCAAATTCACATCCACCAATGCGGCACTTTCAAAGGGGGTGCCGGGCATGTAGATGTGGCTCATGTTTTTTACTTCAATCGACATACTGCCTCCGCAAGTGCCTGCATACCAATGGGCACACAATCCAGTTCCACGCCGTTTTTCTGCATTTCCCGGGCAATTTTTACCGACATGGGGACGTCCAGCGCGATCTGCTCCAGTTCGTCCGCACGGCGGAAGATCTGCTGAGGGGTATCATCCATGACGATACGGCCGCCGTCCATGACGATGACGCGGTCAGCCTGTGCCGCCTCGTCCATGAAATGGGTGATCCAAAGCACGGTCAGGTCTTTCGTCTGCTGCAGCTTGCGCACGGCAGAGAGGACTTCCCGTCTGCCCATGGGGTCCAGCATGGCGGTGGATTCGTCGAAGATCAAAATCTGCGGCTGCATGGCAAGGATGCCTGCGATGGCGATGCGCTGCTTCTGACCGCCTGAGAGCATGTGAGGCGCCGCCATGGCGAATGCCTCCATACCCACTGCCTCCAGCGCTTCGTCCACTCTTACGCGGATATCAGCAGGCAGTATGCCCAAATTCTCAAGGCCGAATGCCACGTCCTCTTCCACGATGGTGGTAACAAGCTGATTGTCGGGATTCTGGAACACCAGTCCCGCATTTTGACGAATCTGCCAGGTCAGGTCTTCATCCTGCGTATCCATGCCAAGCACCAAAACGCGTCCCTCCTTGGGAAGGAACAATCCGTTCAAAAGCTTGGCCAAGGTGGATTTACCCGAGCCATTATGACCGATGATGGCAACAAAGCTGCCGCGTTCCACATCAAAGGACACATTTTTCAGCGCCTTGACGTCTTCTTCGTCCATGGATGCATAGCTGTAGCTTACATCTTCGACGGACAATACGATTTCAGCCATGTTGATACCTCCTTTTCAGATTCATCATAGTATCGATTCATCAAATGAAAAAACGGAACCTGCCAGCTTGTCAGCCTGCAGGTTCCGTTTCATAAACACTGGTTCGGTCCTAAATCAGACCAACTCAAGAATGACGGTCTCAGCAGCGTCGCCCTTACGGGGACCCTTCTTGAGAATGCGGGTGTAACCACCGCCCTGACCCAGTTCGGTACGACGAGCGTCGTACTTGGGAGCCAGTTCGCCAAATACCTTCTCTACCAGGGGATGCTTAACATCCTTGGTGCGTGCACGGT
>JAGBGW010000262.1 GCA_017935825.1 Clostridia bacterium | reverse complement strand
TGGAACAACCAAGGCAGAAACCATAAGAATCAGCACCAGTATAACTACAATATGCTTATGCACACGTTTCATATATGAAGTCATATCACTACCTCACGTAGATTTGTATTACACAAATTATAGCACGTAACATTTATTAGTTCGATATATAATAACAAAAAAACGGTAGAAATTATCCTACCGTTTTTCCATTACTTCTTACTCAGCTTCAGCGCCACGTTGTACGCATCGCGCACAGGGATATCAAGAAGTCTTGCGGCTTCCTTTGCAGCGCCCTTGGTGCCAAGGCCGCGGGCAAGCTGTTCTGCCACAACGGTTTCCACATCGGCTGCGGTGTCGGCGGAAGAATCCTCCTTGGCGCCTTCGATGATCACTACATACTCACCGCGGGGCGGTTTGTTTTCGATATTGTCCAATGCGGCACGCAAGGTGGTGCGCTCCACTTCCTCATGCAGCTTGGTAAGTTCTCGTGCAAGGGCGATCCGTCTGTCTCCCAAAGTATCGTACAGATCCTGCAGGGTCTTTTCCAGGCGGTGCGGCGCCTCGTACAGCACGATGGTCATGCGCTGTGCACGGATGTCCTCAAGACGGGACTGGCGCTCCTCACCCTTGACAGGCAGGAAGCCTTCAAAGCAATAGCGTCGGGCATCAAGACCCGACAGCACCAGGCCTGTGATGCCTGCGGATGCACCGGGCAAAAGGGTAACTTCGTAGCCTTCGTCCATGGCATAGGCGGCAATTTCCGCGCCGGGATCGGAAATGCCCGGCATGCCTGCATCGGAGACCAGCACAACAGTGCTGCCTTTTTCCAGCATATCCAAAATGCGTGCCTTTGCCTGCATGATATTGTGCTCATGGCAGGAGATCATGGGCTTTTTGATCTCATAGCGCTGCAGCAGGATTCCTGCGCAGCGAGTGTCTTCCGCCGCGATGACATCGCATTCACGCATGGCTTCCAGTGCACGCAAGGTGATATCCCCCATGTTGCCGATGGGCGTTGCACAAAGCATCAGTTTACCGCTCATAGTAATCCTCACTTATAAAAGTCAAAGGGCGAAGCAGGCCTCGCCCTACGATATCGTTTTTTACAGCGGAATGACCCGCTTGCCCCACATAAAATTGGTATTGTAATAACCCGAATACAGGTTGGAGATCATGACCCTTCCCTGACCCGAACTTGCATGCACAAAATCGCCGTTGCCAAGGTAGATGCCCACATGCTCCAGCGAATTATGACCGCCGTTGGTATCGAAAAACACCATATCGCCCGGCAGAAGCTGGGAGATGGAAAGCTGTGCGCCCAATGCATTGGACTGCACCACACAGCCATGACCGAAGTTGTAGCCAAAGTGCTTGTAGACATACATGGTATAGCCGCTGCAGTCAAAGACACTGGGACCTGCGCCTGCCCACACATAGGGACAGCCGATGTAGCGTTTTGCATACTGCAGAAGCTGTGCGATCAGCTCGTCACGGGCGGAGTATTCCACGCCGCCTGATGCAATGTACGCATCAAAGCTGATGGCATCCTCGGAAAAGATCGCCTCCTGCGTTGCCTCGCCGCAGACACCATCCATGGTCATGCCGTGGGCCTTCTGGAAATTATACACCGCCTGCTGCATCAAGGTGCCGTAATAGTTGGTCACCGATGCGCCGCGATAGTAGCCAAGCGTCTGCAATCTGGTCTGAATCTGTGCCACACGGGCACTTTCATCACCCAGTTTCAGGTTATTGACGTCTACAACGGAAGATTCCTGTGTAATTTCCGTATCCTGCTGATAGTCCTGACCCTCTGCCAGTTCCACAAACTCGCCGCTGGTCTCGTCCCAAACTTCCACCTGAGCGGAAACCACCATGGGAGAAGAAGAAAGTGCAGTGGTAAACAGTGTACCGTCATCCAGCGAAAGATGTGCATTGGAACAGATGATCTCATAGGCGGAAGAAGAAATTGCATCCTCGCCCAGAAGAAGTGTCTGCGTCCGTTCATCCGCCGTACCGCTTACAGGCAGCGCATTTGCCCTTTGGAAGGCCTGCATAGCCTCCACCGTATCGGTGCCGTAGAAGCCCGTGGGCGTGCCCTCGTAATAGCCGTAGTGCTGCAGACGATTCTGCAAATCGGACACTGCATCACCTGAATCTGCAAAGCCGTAGACAGTGCAGGGCGCATCCTCAAGCTGACGGATGCCGACGACCTGTCCTTCGTCATTGAAGACCAATGCGCGTTTGATCCGCACGTGCCGCACCAGATGCATCGTGCCAAGTGTCAGCACAAGCAGTGCCGCACACAGCAACGCTGCAATCACGATGCGCCTCGTACGCGTTGTCTGTTTTATCAAAAACATCATCCTTTAATTCATCCGAAGATAGTCAGCCGATACATAGCCCGTACTGCTGCCGAACTTAATGCGGCACCAGCCGTTTTCTGTGGAAAGCACGGTCACGCTCTGTCCGCGCAGCAAGCCACCGATGATGGAATATCTGCTACCTGCGCCGCTTCGTACATAAAGAGAACTTGCAGTAACCGTACCGGTTTTGGTCGTGGTCGTCGAAGACGATGAAGAACCTCCGCTGACGGAAACATACTGACCGGATACATATCCCGTCTTACCGTTGTAGGATATCTGATACCAACCGCTGACAGTGCCGGTAATTGTCACCTTTGCACCGCGGGTCAGACTGCCAATTTTAGAATAACCTGTGCCTGCACCGCTTCGCACATAAAGGGAACTTGCAGTAACCGTACCGGTTTTTATTGTCGCCGCAGAACCGGAAGAGCTGCTGCCCGAAGACGAACTGCTGCCCACAGAACCGGAAGTGCTGCCGGAAGAAGATCCACTGGAAGAAGAACTACCCGTGGTCGTGATATTGGTCACATAGTCACCGCTGATATAACCTGTCTTGCCGTTATAGTTGATGCGATACCAACCATTGGAGGTCTTTTCAAGCAAGGTCACCGTCGTGCCGCGACTGAGGCTGCCAAGCTTGGAATAACCCGTACCTGCACCGCTTCGTACAAACAATGCAGATGCAGAAATCTTACCCGTGGTCACCGCCGCAGTACCGGTACTGGTACTGGTGTTGCCGCCCGAGGTATTACCGGAAGAAGAACCGCCGGTAGATGTATTGCCGGAAGAAGAACCGCCGCCGGCAGGAGGCGTAGGCACCGTGGTGGTGATATTGGTTACATAATCACCGCTGATATAACCTGCCTTGCCATTGTAATTGATGCGATACCAACCATTGGACGTCTTTTCAAGCAGTGTCACCGTTGCACCGCGCGTCAGGCTGCCAAGCTTGGAATAGCCCGTGCCTGCACCGCTTCGTACAAACAATGCGGATGCGGAAATTTTGCCCGTGGTCACCGCAGGAAGTTCGGTGGAAGTACTACCGCCCGAGGTATTGCCCTGGGAAGTGCTGCCGCCTGTGGTGGTAACGTTGTTGATATATACTTCCGATACATAACCCGTACCGCTGCCGAATTTGATCAGATACCAATCGTTTTTATTATCCAGGATCGTCACGGTCTGGCCGCGGTATACAGCACCCAAAATGGAATAGCTCTGTCCGGGACCGCTTCTGACATACAGCGAAGAAGCATCCACCTTACCTGTGGTCACAGCTGCACCGGTCGAACCACTGCCGGACCCACTGCCCGAGCCACTGCCGGTATTGTCGGAGGAACTGTTTCCGCCGCCCGAGGATGCGCCGTCTACGATCAGATCACTGTCGCTGATATAGCCTACACCTTCGTCCGTGATGACTTTATACCAGCTGTTGATCTTATAAGCCGCATATACACGGGTACCCCTGGTCAGGTTTTCGATCACATCACTGCCGTTTTCGGGGCTTACACGCAAAGTTGCATCATAACCGCTGACAGTTGCATTGTCCTGCACATCGGGGGTCTGTACGGAAGATTCAGCATTCGGGCTCCACTGCTTTGTTTCAAGCGTGCAGCCACCGTTGCCGCAATCATAGTAGAAAGCAAGAATATCCGTATAGCTTGCACCCTGCTGCGCACGGTACCTGGCACCGATCTGGCTCATGCCGCTGCCATGACCGTAACGCACAGCTGCAAGCAGGTAGGAATCATCCTGTTCCTCCAAATAGAGCATGCGGTAGGTCAAATTGGTGTACAGCTTTTTATTGAGGAAGGGCAGATAAATGCTGCCGCTTTTTTCACCTTCAAAGTGCAGTGTTTCTTCCAGCACGGTGCCGTCGTTGTATTCCACCGCAATTGCGATATCCGCACCCGTATATGCGCGGTCGGGATAGGCTGCGTTGCGGGGCGTGTGCAGCTGCACACCCAGCACACGGACGATCTGCACATCCTGCGTGGAAATATACTGTGCATGCATCTGTGCGCAAAGCATCGTGGTCGCAGTCGTGCCGCCGGAAGGAAGGAATTCCTTGGGGATATACAGTTTTGCACTGTAGGAAGAACCGGATGCAAGCGTTGCCGCCAAGTCCGCCGTATCTTCTTTATGGGGCAGATATGCCTGCGATGCACCGGTTGCGCCGGATGCCTTGCCGTCTTCTGTCATACCACCGTTGGAGGCAGTGAACGAAGCCGTGATAGGCTTGCCGTTTGCAGCGATGAGCACCTGACCTGCAGTACTTTCGATCGCTTCGCTGCAGGACGTGCTGTAGCCTTTGTACACCTGATCGGAGGTGGTATCCACCACATCATAAGCGTATGCGCCGCGGCTGAGCATCTTGCTGTAAACATACGTACGGGCAGCAACCGCCTGTGCGCGCAATGCTTCCAGAGGGAAGCCGTAACCCATTTCACTGGGTACAACGCCCTGCAGATAGGTTTCGACAAAAAGCGTATTGGTCAAAACAAGGTACGAACCGCTGACAGCAACATTCATGTCGCCGGTATAGCTGCAGCCGCCGTATACGCTTAAAAGATTGGTCTTGCCGCTTTGACGGGGCAGAAGATTGATGCTGGAAGAAAGCACATGCTTGTTGCCGCCTGCATCCGTCAATACCACTTTGGAATCTTCCGCCGTCAGGGTAAACTTTTCCCCATCGATAAACAGAAGTTCGGGATGACCTTCCACCTGATAGCAGCCTTTTACCGTCATGGTATAGGATACCTTATTGCCGTAGGAAGACAGGCGTACGCGCACCAAACCGTCGGAAGCAGAAGCCTGCGCCTTGGGTGCGGCAGCCAGCATCACACCCAGCGCCATGACCAATGCAAGCAAAAACGCCGCGATGCGAAGTGCGATATTTTTCTTTTGAGAATACGCGTAAAACATGGATATCCTCCTTATAGAAGTGGGCAAAAGACATTCGTTTTTACCCCGTCAAACAGACATATTTCAACGAAAAAATTATACCATATCCGTCATGCAAGCGTCAATTTGTTACAAAAGTTTTTCATTTTTCAAAGCTTAATTTTTCTTAAAAAATTGCAAAACAAAAGAGCCGGAAACAGGCTTTCCGGCTCCATTGTGTGTGTAGTTACTTATTCTTCGATAGCGCCGATGGGGCAGGTTGCCTGGCAAACGCCGCAACCGATGCAAGCATCCTGATCGATCTCGTAAGTAGCAGCACCCTGAGAGATAGCGCCGACGGGGCATTCGCCTGCGCATGCACCACAAGATACGCAAGAATCAGTGATTTTCATGGCTTGTTACCTCCTGTTGGAATTGATTTCATTCTATCACAGTACTTTTGGATTGTAAAGCAAGTTTCCCACAAGGAAATTATTGTCGGATATCGAATTGTACGAAAAGATTTCAACTTTTATTGTGATCTGTAAGGAGATATGAAAATTGTACCGACTTGTGCAAAATCTGCCGAATATCCTCATACCGTGGTATCGCGCCAACGCCCGCGATCTTTTGTGGCGCCGTGACCGCCAGCCCTATCATGTATGGTTGTCGGAAATTATGCTGCAGCAGACACGGGTGGAAGCGGTGACGGAGCACTACCGTACATTTTTGGAAGAGCTGCCCGACATCAAAGCGTTGGCAGAGGTTTCCGATGAAAAGCTCCACAAGCTTTGGCAGGGACTTGGGTATTACAGAAGGGCGGACAATTTGAAAAAATGTGCACAGGCGATCATGGAAAAGCATGAGGGCATCTTCCCCACCGACCATGCATCGGTGCTGGCTCTGCCCGGCATCGGCGACTATACCGCAGGCGCCATCTGTTCCATCTGCTTTGATCAGCCCATCCCTGCGGTGGATGGAAACGTGCTGCGTGTCGTAACACGACTGATGTGCGACAACTCCCCCATCGATGAACAAAAAACCAAGCGGCGCATCACGCAGGCACTGGAAGAAATCTATCCAGAAGAAAATGCAGGTGACTTTACCCAAAGTTTAATGGAATTGGGCGCCACCGTCTGTCTGCCAAACGGCGCGCCTAAATGCGGCATCTGTCCCATTGCAGAACTCTGCGAGGCAAGAAAGTCCAATACAGTTTTGCAATATCCCGTAAAGAAAGAAAAGAAAGCAAGACGTCTGGAAGAACGGACAGTATTTATCCTCACCTGCGGCAGCCGCCTTGCCATCTGCAAACGCAAAGAAACAGGGCTGCTTGCAGGACTTTGGCAGTTCCCCAATATCGAGGGAAAGCTTGATGCACAGCAGGCACTGGATACCGCAAAAGAGTTTGGTCTGCACATCCGCAATATCACGTTGCAGATCGAGCGCACCCACATCTTCACCCATGTGCAGTGGGATATGCGTGCATTTTACATGACCTGCAACAACATGACGGAGGAATTTACCTGGACGACCTTGGATGAAATCCAATCCACCTATGCCCTGCCAACAGCTTTTGCCATGTTCATACCAAAAGAATAAGAAAAAAGAGAGTGTTTTGACACTCTCTTTTTATTTGCGTTATTCGCCCTTCTTGGGGGTTGCAGGCACAAGGCGCACGGTTTCCTGACCACCGTTGCCCTGGGGACGGGGACGGCGGCGATGATTGCGCTTATGCTGGTTGTTCTTGGGTGCCTCACCTGCAGGACGAAGGGTAACGGCTTCCTGCTGTTGCTCGGCAGGTTTCTTCTGTCCCTGCTGAGGACGTCTGCCACGGCGGGAGCTGTTCTGCGGACGCTGACCCTGCGGCTTCTTTGCGCCTTCGCCCTTTTGCTCACTCTGCTCAGGCTTATTGCCCTGACGCTGCTGACCTCTGGGCTTGGCATTTCTCTGTTCGCCCTTGTTCTGACCTTCACCCTTATTTTCAGGCTTTTTGTCCTGCTGCTGGGCAGGTTTTCTTCTTCTGCCCTGCTGCTCACCGCGTTTTTGGCGGTTCTCGCCCTTTGCAGGCTCCTCACCATTTCGGTCGGATACAAAGATCGCCTCGGGCATCATTTCTTCCTCGCGCTGCGGTTCTGCCTTCAAAGGCGGCAAACCTGCTTCTGCGCGACGGATATCTTCCAAAGGATAATTGCGAATGTCCATGGTCTGATCCGGCAGCGTGACACGCACGCGGCAGGTCTTTTTCAGGACATTATTTTCAAGCAGCATGCCGGGACCGTCGGGGGTGGCAATTTCCTTGCCCACACGGGGCATCTCACGGCGCATTTCCTCATAATAATGCTGCTCGTATTTGAGGCAGCACATCAGTCTGCCGCAAAGTCCGGAGATCTTGGTGGGGTTCAGCGACAGGCTCTGTTCCTTTGCCATCTTGATGGACACGGGTGCAAATTCATTGAGGAATGCGGAGCAGCAGCACTCTCTGCCGCAGGCGCCGATGCCGCCCATCATTTTGGTCTCATCACGCACGCCGATCTGGCGAAGCTCGATGCGGGTGCGGAACACATGTGCCAGGTCTTTTACCAGTTCACGGAAATCCACACGGCCGTCAGCGGTGAAGAAGAAGGTGATCTTGCCGCCGTCAAATG
>JAGBGW010000261.1 GCA_017935825.1 Clostridia bacterium | reverse complement strand
GTTTTTCGAGGGGTTTGATCCAGCACTTCGTACAGCGATAACCGCTTTTCCTCCGACATTTGGGCAGATGCGACTCCGCCGCGTGCCACGTCGTAATTCCAGTGCAGTTTATCGCAGGATACATTGTGGATCATCTTCTGTGTATCGACAAGAAGCTGAACAAATTCGTCCTCCCGCTGCGGCTGTTCCTGCATGAGCCGGTCAAGGGTCTTGCCTCTGATATAAGAAGAGACGATCGCCCACTTCCCCTCCACGGTGCTGACTTCCAGAATTTCCGGCACGGGAAGTCCTGCCTCCCTTGCATAGGTCTGGTTGAGCACTTCGTAGAGTACATCGCTTTGAGAATACCCGGCCTGAAACACCTTGATACAGCGATCCCCGTCACGATATACTGTTTTGTTGTTTCGAACTGCGATCACGCGATCAAGATTCATGGTTCCCCCTTTTACATATTAAAAAGCTGGTTGTTCAGGTGTGCAAGGGATGCTGCCAGCACCTCCTGCTTGACGATGACACCGCCGGGTACCACCAGACGGCAGGGCGCAAAATTCCAGATGGCGCGGATACCGCCGGCGATCATCTTCTCACAGATCTCCTGCGCAGAAGTTTCGTCCACGGTGATGATGCCAATACGCACATCGTGCTCCTTGCAAAAAGGATGCAGCTGTTCCACAGGCAGGATCTTCTTGTCGCCCGACTGCTGAATCACTTCTTCATTATTATCAAACGCCGCCACGATGTTTACACCATAGTGCTCAAAATCATCAAACCCAAGCAGGGCTTTGCCCAGCCTGCCTGCGCCGACGATGACCGCGTTGGTGGGCTGCTTGTTGCCAAGGCACTGCTCAATGCTGTAGATCAGATCGGCGGTGACATAGCCCACTTTGGGTCGACCTGCGCCGCTGACACGGTTTAAGTCCTTTCGCACCTGCACGTCGCCAAGGCAGAGCTTTTTTGCGATCGTGGTTGCTGAAATATAAGGCGTCTGCTCCGCAGGGAGCTTCGTCAAAAATTCAAGATACATCGGCAATCTTCCCAATGTGGCCTTGGGAATCGCGTTTTTATCCATATCTACACCTCCGTGTAACCTTGTACAATACTATTTTATCAACCTTTTTGTCCACTGAGAATTCTCAAAAAGTTGATTCGTTCTTATCATATCGATAACACGGAATGATAACTTTATCGCTTCTCATAAAAAAAGACCCACCCCGACATGCAAGGTGGGTCGATTTTCTGTTTTTACCTGCAATACAGAACCAGCTTTTTCTCGCTGCAGCAGATTTTCACATCGTCTGCAGTGTTGCCCAGGTGTACGCCGTCAGCAAACACCTGTGCGCTGCCGTTGGTGGCGCGAACGATATGTACGCAAATCTGCGCCGTATCGCAAACCACACGGGGCGTGACCTTCTGGTTATGGGGACAGATCGCTGTCAGTACGACAGCTCGTACATCTGCATCCACAACGGGACCGCCGGCCGATGCGTTGTAGGCAGTGGAGCCGGTGGGTGTGGATACGATCAGGCCATCGCCTCTGAAATGTGCAATGGATTCACCGTCCACTTCCAGGGAAAGCTCCAGCGTTTCACCAAAATGCGCTTTGGAGATGATCACATCGTTGAGCGCAACGTGGGTACTGTCCCCCACCTGCACGCTCAAAAGGGTTCTGTTTGAAAGTGAGAACTTTGCAAACTGTTCTTCGGTCAAAGTCTTCAGATCATCCAGCTGCATGCAGCAAAGATGACCGACTCTGCCGCTGTTGATACCAAACAAGGGCTTTCCTGCTTCCAGTGCAAGCTGGGCTGCACGAAGCACTGCCCCATCGCCGCCTATGGCAACGATGGCATCGGCCTGCGACACATCAAAGTTTGCAAGTCGGTCGTCGCCATAGATCAGACGGGAGGTATCCATATCAAGGCTGCACATCACATGCAGCCTTTCCTGCAGAAGTTCAATACAGCCGGCTGCTGTATCCATGTGCTGCCTTGTGCCCTTATTGGGGCAAACAAACAACTTTTTCATGGAACGATGCTGCGTCTTATTTATTGCTCAGGTACTCGTCAATTGCCTTCGCTGCAGTCTTACCTGCGCCCATTGCGGAGATAACGGTTGCTGCACCGGTAACTGCGTCGCCGCCTGCGTAGACGCCTTCGCGAGAGGTCAGAGCATCTTCGTTGACGATGATGCCGCCCCAACGGTTGACTTCCAGACCCTTGGTGGTGTCCTTGATCAGGGGGTTGGGAGAGGTACCGATGGAGATGATGACGGTGTCAACATCCAGAACGAACTCGGAGCCTTCGATTGCGACGGGACGACGGCGGCCCTTCTCGTCGGGTTCGCCAAGTTCCATCTTGATGCACTTCATGCCGGTAACAAAGCCGTTCTTGGGATCGCGGGGATCTTCGGGGTTCTCGTAGCCCAGAATCTCAACAGGGTTGTTGAGAAGACGGAAATCGATGCCCTCTTCGATTGCATGCTCGACTTCTTCCTTACGAGCAGGCAGCTCGTCCATGGAGCGGCGATATACGATGTATACCTTCTCTGCGCCAAGACGAAGTGCGGTACGGGCTGCGTCCATTGCAACGTTGCCGCCGCCGACGACTGCCACCTTGCCGCCCTTCATGATGGGGGTTTCGGGAGTTTCTTCGTATGCGCGCATCAGGTTGCTACGGGTAAGGAACTCGTTTGCAGAGTAGACGCCCTTCAAGGACTCACCGGGGATACCCATGAAGTTGGGCAGACCTGCGCCGGAACCGATGAAGACTGCCTCATAACCCATCTCGAACAGCTCGTCGATGGTGAGGGTCTTGCCGATAACAACGTTGGTCTCAACGTCTACGTTCAGAGCCTTGAGGCCTTCCACTTCCTTGGCAACGATCGCCTTGGGAAGACGGAACTCGGGGATACCGTAAACCAGAACGCCGCCTGCGGTGTGCAGTGCTTCAAATACGGTTACCTTGTAGCCCTTCTTTGCCAGGTCGCCTGCGCAGGTAAGGCCGGAAGGACCGGAACCGACGATAGCTACCTTATGGCCATTGCACTCGGGTGCTTCTGCAGGTGCAGTTGCATTTGCGTTGTGATAGTCAGCAACAAAGCGCTCCAGACGGCCGATGCCAACGGGCTCGAACTTGATGCCGAGGGTGCACTTGCT
>JAGBGW010000260.1 GCA_017935825.1 Clostridia bacterium | reverse complement strand
GTGAGCTTCCCGAACTTACCGTCACCATCGATGAGGAGCGGGCTCGCCTTGGCGGCCTGGTGGATGCAGATAAGATTGGCAGCTACTCCCTTTCCTGCGTGTTCATCCGCGTGCTGGACGAGGGCGAGGGCATTTCCATCAACACCCATAACATCGACTGGTGCACCGCCGACATGTATAAAAACGCGCTGATCACCGCTGGCATCACCGATGCAGAAGTGATGATCACGTCCCCTTACGTTGTGTCGGGCACCGCCGCTCTGACGGGCATTTACAAGGCTTACGAAGATATCACGGGTGAGGAGATCACCGAGGAAGAAAAGGACGCAAGCACCCAGGAGCTGATCGTTACGGGCAACCTGGCAGAACTGATCGGCAGCGACGAAGCCACTCAGCTGATCAACGAGCTGAAGCTGATTTTGGACGAGACGCGCAACATGTCCGACGAGGAAGTGGCGGCTGAGATCAGCAAGATCGCACAGAACCTCGGCGTATCGCTTACCGATTCCGACATTCTGCAGATCATCGACCTTGTGCGCAAGCTTGAAAAACTGGATGTCTCCAAACTGCAGGATTCCGTCATCAACTTCATCCACGCCGCCGAGCGCATCGAAAACGTCAATGAATCCATCACCGGCTTCGGCGCAAAGGTCATCAACTTCTTCAAAAAAATCATCGATTTCTTCAATCGAATGCTGGCGGAATAATATGGAACAAAAAAAGAACCGAAGTACAAGCTTCGGTTCTTTTTTTATATTATGGACTCGTCGTTATGGGGGCGCTTCTGTCCCCTATGATGATTTCAGGCGATTGACCAATGTTTTTTCATTGGATATAATTGAGTTAAGTTTAAATTTTGGAGGTTTGTATGGCAAACAAGTATGCTCCCAGGACAAGCAGTGTAAAGCAGCCGCAAAAAAGCGACAACGGCTACGGTCTGCTTTGGACATTTCTGATCGGCTTTGCGGCTATGGTCGTGCTGGGTTCGCTTCTGCGTGAAAAAGTCGAAGTGATGGATTTTGGCAGAGGCGCATTTCTCATTAATATCTTCTACGGTAGGGCAGCCGACATTTTCTCCCGCGCACTGGGCATGCCCATTGCAAGCAGTTTTGGACGCATCGTTACGCTGGCTGCATCCATCTTCTATCTTTTCATTGCAGTGAAACTTTACAATATGCCCTGTGGTGAACCGCTTTCCGATTTTTCTGATAATCCTCAGACCTTTTGGCAGCGTGCCGTCCACTTTATAGGTGCATACGCCTACCTTTCCCGTCTGTCCTATCTTGTGCTGGACGATGTGTATTACGGCATGGTAGACCATGGCATGGGTTCTTCCCGCACGGCATTGATCTTTTTTGTGATCTATCTGGTCGTGCTCCTGCACAACGTTAACGATTGCTATGACGATGGACAAAAAAGAAAGCACATTTTCCGCCTGTGCTCTTCCTTCGGCTTTATGCTGGGCATCACCGGTCTTTGCCGCGTACTGTGGGACTTCAATCTTGCAAAAGTCGTCATTCTGCCTTCCCGCTTCAACACAATGTTTGCAAACATTGCACAAAAGGCAGTTCCCACCTTCTCCTCCACTATGGGACTGATCCTAATTCTGCTTGTGTGCGGCTGTGCAATCGTACTGTTCGGTTACCTTCTTGGAAAGCACGCCTATGCAATCCTGTTTTCCGTCATCGGTTCCGCCATTTTGATCTATGGCGGTTACGTGAACTATGCACGCTATGGTGACATGGGTGTGGAGATCCGCGCACTTTCCCACTGGATTCTGCTTTTTATGATGGCATTCACCTGGTGCAGCGCAGAAGGATGCAAAAAAGTACCGGTCTTTTTGGGTGCAGCGGGTCTGTTCTGTTCGTTCTCTACGATTTTCTATGCCTTCAAGGCATTTTACGCACCGATCAATGTATCGCTGGATGCGCTGGATTTGAAGGTGATCCCCAAGCAGGAACAGGCACTTGCCTTCGTCAGCCGCTTTATTGAGGATGAAGTGGTATCCGGTATGGTCGTGTTCCTGATTGTGATGGTGGTCATGATCGTAGCATTCCTTCTTTTGGGCAAGGTAGGCAAAGGCAAAAGCTGTGTGCCTTCCATTCTGCTTACCTGGGGACCGCTGCTGCTGATCGCAGGATCCGTGCTTCGCTTTATGCATGCACAGGAAGATGCACAGTTCTTCGTGCGCCCCGTAAGCTACGTGGCCATCACGCTCGGTCTTATCCTGCTTTTGGGTACACTGCTCTACGCACTGGTACGAAAGAATATGGCTGGTATCATGCAGTGCATTGTCATGTTTGCAATCACTGCCGTCTTCACCTACGTTTGCTGCCTGTTTGCATTCCAGATGGGCATGATCATAATCGCGATCCTGCTTTGCCTCAATACCATCGGCGTGGGCATCGCATTTGCACAAAGCGCCAAAGAGTTTGCAAAGATGGAGGTCCACCAGCAGCTTATGGGCACACTGGATTCCATCGAAGGCGCCGTTGCATCCGGCGACATATCCTTTGGACAGGGCGTCCATGCAGCAAGTGTTGCATTCGACCTGCATTCTTCTGCCATCGATGCCATCAACAGCTGGGACAAGTAATCGTCTTATTCTGACCTTGGGTATTTCACTCAAGGTCTTTCTTCTTTACAGCTTTGAAATTTTATTTCAGATTTTCGTTTGTTTATTTCTCCCCTATTGCAGAAATGCGGCAAATGCTGCATCGTTATTCATTTGTTGAATAAAACTTGCAAGAATCCTTGTTTTACAGTGTTTTTTCCGCGTGCTTCATCAAAAAATATTTTCGGAATTTTACAAAAGATTGTTGAAATTTTATTTCATGTGTGATACTATCAATTTGTCGGTAATTGACAAACCGTTTTTTTGGTATGTCAAAGACTAAATTACATTTTGAACAAAAAGGATGGATAACGCTCATGGAATTCAAAGGCTTCATGCTCGAGATGATTCGTTCGGAACTTGAGGATATCGTAGGTTCCGAGCACGTTTCTACCAAAAGCGCTGGCAAACTTGCACACGGCGTAGACTATTTCTGGATCAGCCGTATGTGGGCTGACCGCGGTGAAACTCCTCCGCAGCCTGACTTTATCGTACACCCCGCAAGTGCCGAAGAAGTCAGCAAGATTCTTAAGGTTGCGAACTATTATAAGATCCCCGTACACACCTGGGGCGGCGGTTCCGGCTCCCAGGGCGGCGCACTGCCCATGGCAGGCGGTATCGCACTTGATATCAAGCGCATGAACAAGCTCATCGAGATCGATGAAGTTTCCCGCACCATCACCGCTGAGACCGGTATGATCTTCCAGCAGCTTGAGTGGTACGCAAACGAGCGCGGCTATTCCTGCATGCATATCCCCTCCTGCCTGACCTGCGGCACCATCGGCGGCGCACTGGCACATCGCGGCATCGGCATCATGTCCACCAAGTACGGTAAGATCGACGACCAGTGTCTTTCCATGGAAGTTGTTCTGCCCAACGGCGACATCATCAACACCCTGCCCGTGCCCAAGCATGCAGCAGGTCCTGACCTCAACCAGATCTTCATCGGCTCCGAAGGTACTCTGGGCGTTATGACCAAGGCTACCTTTAAGCTCTTCGAGCTGCCCGAGAACCGTCAGTTCCGCGCATTCCTCTTCCCCGACATGACCAGCGGCTTTGCAGCAGGCGCAGACATCATGCAGAAGGTCAAGCCCTCCATCATGCGTCTGTTCGATCAGGCTGAAACTGCTTCCATCATCAAGAAGATCATCGGTGTGGAAGAAGAAGGCTGCTTCATGAACCTGGCAGTGGAAGGCGACAAGCGCATCGTTGACATCGAGATGGACATCATCCTTGAGATCGCTGCCAAGTACGGTGCACGCGACATGGGCTCCGAGTACGGCGAGAAGTGGTACGAGAACCGCATCACCTTCTTCTATCCCGGTCACATCATGGATATTCCCCAGATGTTCGGCACCATGGATACCGTCGCTGACTACGCACACATCGAAAAGATCTACTGGGCAATGAAGAACGCAATCGAATCCAACTTCGAAGACGTTCGTTTCATCGCACACTGCTCTCACTGGTACGAATGGGGCACCATGATCTACGACCGCTTCATCATGGACAATCCTCCCAAGGATCCTCAGGAAGCAATCCGTCTGCACAACAAGATCTGGAACACCGGCGTTCGTGCAGCAATGGAAAACGGCGGCGTTATCAACGACCACCACGGCATCGGTCTGAAGCTGTCCCGTCTGATGAAGGAACAGTATGGTCCCGCAATGCAGGTCATGGAAGGCTTGAAGAAGTCTCTTGACCCCAACGGCATCATGAACCCCTACAAGCTCGGTCTGTAAGATATAGGAGGATGCAAGTATGATTTCTCAGAAATCCAACAAAATCGCTGACGGCTGCCGCTTCTGCTGGATGTGCCGCCACATCTGCCCGGTTGGCGGTGCCACCGGCAATGAGGGCTG
>JAGBGW010000259.1 GCA_017935825.1 Clostridia bacterium | reverse complement strand
TCCACTGCCTTACTGATGGCTGCCTGAAAATCACTGATGGAAATGGTTACGGAAGTATTTAAGGTATCATCCTGAATATAACCATTGTTATCGGTTTTGATTCCATTGATGTCCTGCACCGTTTTTCCAACTGCGTAGGTTTCAAAGGCCTCTGCCTGCTCGTACCATTCCTTTCCAATACCGGAAGCCGGCAAAGCACATCTGCATTTTGGATCAGGTTATCCTCCACATGCACACAACGCAGTGCTGTGCAGTCTTCAAGACCGCTGAGGTCTTCGATTGCATTGCCCGAAAGCACCAGATCACACAGCTGGGTACATTCGCAAAGTGGGGACAGGTCGCTGATCCTGCAATTTGAAAGATGCAGGATGCGAAGCGATGTCAGGTTTTGCAACGGTTTAAGAACGCTGAATTTTGTGTTATCTGCAAGAAGGACACGAAGATTTGCAAGCTGCTGCACAAATTCACAGGATTCCACCGCATTGTCCGACAAACGCAGCACCTGCAGTGCATTGAGCGTACCAAGTGCATCGGCGTTTTGCAGGTTGTTTTTTGAAAGATCCAGCGAGACCAGCTGCTGAAGACGGGATACTGCGCTTACCGAATAAATGCGGTTGCCTGCAAGGTGCAGATGCGTCAAATTTGTGATCGTTGCCAAAGGCGCAATATCAAAGATGCGGTTGTTGGATAAGTATACCCTGCGAAGATTGGCATGATACGAAAGCGGGGACAAATCCGTAATGACATTATCTGACAGTGACAGCGTTTCCAAACGGGCAAGACGGGTCAGCGCATCGATGTTTTCGATTTGGTTGTCCTCGGCATCCAAGATGCTCAATCCCATCAGGTTTTCAAGCGGCGACAAATCGCGGATCTTATTGGAACAAAGAAGCAGCACTTCCAGCGAAGAAAAGGCAGCAAGGGGAGAAATATCCTCGATATCGTAACCGCGAAGATCCAAAAAGCGGATGGATTTTGCTTTGCTGCGGGTAATGGGTTCTTTTGTCTGCAGCTGTGTTTGCAGTGCCATCAAAAGCCGTTCGTCAGCGATTTCAAGCGGCGGTTCCCGGGTCTGTATATCCTCCTGCACAACTTCTGCCTCCGGGTCCAGCACCAAGGGCAGCGTGGTGTTCATCGAAAGCATCGTCTGGATGCGGCGAACGATCTCCGCCATGACGATAAAAAACGGGTACTGCTGCATAAACACAGGGCTTAAGTCCCCGGCAAACAGGCTGATCTCCGCTGTGGGCAGGGTATCGTCCATGCAAAGCGGCAAAACCTGTACCCCAGCGGCAAATGCATTCTGTGCCTCCGTTACAGGCCAAAGGGCGTAGGAGCAGGCACGACGAAACAACAGGATATAAATCGCCGAAGCGCTCAAGGGTTCGGGAAAATCCATGGTATGTTCACTTACCACGGCATCGATCCCATTGGCGGCGAAAATCCGGCACATATATTCTGCCTGCCCCACATCCGAATGCAGACAGGCGATCTGAACAAGACTCACGGCGCGTCTCCTTTACAGATTAATTCGTATGATAAATCAAAACGTGAATGACAATGTATATCATCCATTCTATAGAAAAAACCATCTTCGGTCAAACGATTCTGCGGTAAATGTAACAATTTGATGAATTTGACATTTTTTTATGGTTATCCTGCATTTTTTGGACTTGGGAACATTGATTTTTTTTCTTATAGAATATATAATGCATTGTATATTGCAATTTTTGCAAAAAAGCAAAAAGGAGAAAAAGCTATGAAGAAAACCCTTGCTCTGATTCTGACCGCAGTGTTGGCAATCAGCATGCTCGCAGGCTGCGGCGGCGCTAAGCTGACCCTCGCAACCGGCGGCACCACCGGCACCTATTACTCCTACGGTTCTGCAATCGCTACCGTCCTTTCCGACGCTACCGATCTGAAGATCACCGTTACCTCCACCGGCGCATCCAAGGCAAACATCCAGCTGATCCAGGATGGCGACGCAGATATCGCTGTTGTACAGAATGACGTTGCATTCTATGCAAACACCGGTACCGACCTGTTCGCAGGCGAGGAAGCTTATGCTGACCTTCGTACCATCGGCGCTCTGTACTCTGAGGTTGTGCACATCGTTGCAGCTCCCGGAATCGAATCCATCGAAGACCTCGCTGGTAAGACCGTTTCCGTTGGTGACGCAGGCTCCGGCACCGAGTTCAACGCAACTCAGGTTCTTGCAGCATACGGCATCTCCTTCGACGACATCGAAGTTGTAAACCTTGGCTTCGGCGACTCCGCTGATGCTCTGAAGAACGGTCAGATCGACGCATTCTTCGGCGTTTCCGGTTCTCCCGCAACCTACATCACCGACCTTGCAGCTACCAACGATTTCAACCTTCTTGCAATCGACGAAGCTCATTACGATGTACTTGCTGAGCAGTATGATTTCTACGTTGTAGAGACCATCCCCGCAGGCACCTACTCCAACATCGCAGAAGATGTTCAGACCGTTGCTGTTAAGGCAGTTCTGGTTTGCGACGCTTCCGTTGACGCTGAGACCGTTTATGCATTCCTTTCCGGCATGTTCGACAACCAGGCTGACCTGGCTGCAGCACATGCAAAGGGCGAGCTCCTCACTGCTGAGACCATTCTGGACGGCGTTTCCACTCCTCTGCACGAGGGTGCTATCCAGTACTTCACCGAGATCGGTCTTGACGTGGAATAATCGCACGTAAATTACGTTGAAAAGCGTTAATCTTTCGTCAAAAAAGATAGCAATTGCCGCAGCGGTATTTATTATCGCTGCGGTATTTGCTATAATAATATCGTTGTTTTGTTCAAAAACGTGCCTTGTGCTGTCCGATGCAGTAAGCGGACGGCGCTATGGTGCCTATGTGCTTGAGGAAGGCGAAAGCTTTTCCGTCACATTTGTACATTCCGTCAACAAAAGCCCCGTCACGGAAGTGTATGAAGAAATCGATGGGGATATTTATGTAACCACCTGTATTTACAGCACCCTGGGTGCCGGCGTGGCAACCACGCTGGAGGAAGGGCAGTCCTACACCATCAACGAGCAGGGTCAGTGGGTCCTGACGGGTGTGGATACCAAGATCGATCCGCTTGTGTACATCGTGGGCACGGTGTCGGATCATGTGCTGGAAATCGGGGATGAACAAATCAGCCTGCGGGACCTCTGCGGCCGCAATACAAAGGTGCATTTTGAAGTGCGCCGCTGCTTGTTTCATCAATAAATTGGAATGCATCAGGGCTTTGCCTTTTGGCGGATGCTCTGTGATTAAAAATAGGAGGTAAGGATTTTGTCCATCTTCGGCAAAAAAGACAAAAAAGCAGAAGAGACGGCGGCAGTTGAAAACACTGCAGCTGTTGCACAGGACGATACGCAGGCAAAAGTGCAGGAAGTCATGGAGAAGTATGACCGCGAAAGCAACGTGCGTACTTACGAAGGCATTCCGCGCATCATCGTTCGCTGCCTGTTGATCGGCTTTGCGCTGTTTTGTGTCTACATGAACTTCTTTGCGACCTGGGATGCACGTATTCGTCGTGCTTCGTTCCTTGGCTTTGTTGTATTGCTTGTATTCCTTGTGTTCCCCGCAACCAAGAATAAGCCCGGCAAGCCCCGCAAAGTCAATCACGTACCCTGGTATGATCTTGCAGCAGGTATTCTTGGTTCTGCATCGTTTTTCTACTTTGTACTGAACGTGCAGTCCATCATCGAGCGTGCAAGCCGTATCAATACCTTTGAGATCATCGTTGGTATCGTTGGCATTCTGGCACTGATGGAAGCCTGCCGCCGCGCGGTCGGTCTGCCCATTTTGTTTGTTGCAGGCGCCTTCGTGCTTTACGTTCTGCTTGGCACCGGCTATTCCATCAAGTACCTGATCTATAACCTGTTCTACACCACTGACGGCGTCATCGGTACGCCCATCAGCGTATGCTCCACGTTCATCGTGCTGTTCATTGTCTTCGGTGCATTCCTGGAGCAGACCGGTATTTCCAAGTTCTTCATTGACCTTGCAAACTCCATCGCAGGTGCATCCTCCGGCGGTCCTGCTAAGGTTGCAGTCATCTCCTCCGCACTGTGCGGCATGGTTTCCGGCTCTTCTGTCGGCAACACCGTTACCACCGGTGCTGTTACCATTCCGCTGATGAAGAAGACCGGTTACGAGCCCGAGTTTGCAGGCGCAGTTGAAGCAGCAGCTTCCACCGGCGGTCAGATCATGCCCCCCATCATGGGTGCTGCAGCATTCCTGATGGTGGAAATGGCAGGCGTGTCCTATGCTGTTATCGCCACCCGTGCGATCCTGCCCGCATTCCTGTATTTTGCAGGTATCTTCATCATGGTTCATCTGGAAGCAAAGCGCCTTGGCCTGCAGGGTATTCCCCGTGCAGAGCTGCCCAAGTTCTTCCCCCTGCTGAAGAAGAGCTATCTGCTTCTTCCCATCGTGATCCTGGTTGTGATGATCATCAACGGCCGCACCATGGCATACTCTGCTATCGTTGCAACGCTGACTGCGATCATCGTCAGCATGTTCTCCAAGGAGACCCGTTTGACCTTCACCAAGTTCTTCGATGCACTTGAAAACGGTTCCCGCGGTACGCTTACCGTTGCATGCGCATGCGGCGTTGCAGGCATCATCGCAGGTGTTATCACCATGACCGGCCTGGGTCAGGTCTTGATCGGCGCAGTCGTTGACGTGGCAAGCATCTTCGGTGCACCCATGCTGCAGCTTCTGGTTGCAATGTTCCTGACCATGCTTTGCTGCATCGTTCTTGGCATGGGCGTTCCCACCACTGCAAACTACGTCATTATGGCAACCACCTGCGCACCCATTTTGATCCAGATGGGTATGGAGCCTCTGGCAGCACACTTCTTCGTGTTCTACTTCGGCATCATCGCAGACATTACGCCTCCCGTTGCACTTGCAGCATACGCAGGCAGTGCAATCGCAGGTTCCAAGCCCATGAAGACCGCGCTGAATGCTTCCATGCTTGCAATCGCAGCATTCATCGTGCCTTACATCTTCGGTCTGAATCCTGCAATGCTGTTCATCAATGCATCCGTATGGGATGTCATCTCCATCAGCGTATCTTCTCTGGTTGGTCTGTTTGGTCTTTCCGTAGCTCTTCGCGGTTATGTCAAAGGTTATCTGCCTGCATGGCAGCGCGTGCTGTGCGCAGCAGGCGGTCTGCTGCTGATCTACCCCGGTACCGTTACCGACTTGATCGGTGTTGGCATCGTCGGTGCAGTGATGGTACTGCATGTGCTGACAAACAAGAAAACCGAAACGGCTGCTTAAGCCTTAACAAGCTTTTTATGCGCATACCTGAAATTGACAGGTATGCGCATTTGCTTTTCTGTGTATTTTAGGTATAATAAATAAGTCGTGCAGACATCCCGTGCAGGAAAATTTTCTGCACAGAAAATACAAGGAGGATCAACCCCCAATGAAAAAGAATTTTGTTATGATCGTAAGCTTGGTGCTTGTAATGGCAATGCTGCTTGCCGGCTGCGGCAAGAAGGAAGAAGCAGTTGCAGGTCCCGTGCTGGAAGGTCAGACCCCCGCACAGATCATCGACGCACTTTACGCTGTGCATGCACCTGAGTTTGGTGTGGGCACCATCGAGCTGGATGATTCCGATCCCGACATGCTCTACTACATGACCGGCATGAATGACATGTCCCTGGTATCCCAGATCGCAGTCTCCGAGTCCATGATCGGCTCTCAGGCATACTCCCTGGTCGTCGCTCGCGCAGCTGAGGGCGTGGATGCAGAAACCGTGGCACAGACCATGCTGGACAACATCGACCCCGTCAAGTGGGTCTGCGTACAGGCTGACGACGTGCGCAGCGTTGCATGCGGTGACGTTGTCATGTTCGTCATGGTATCTTCCGAATACGCTTCCTCCATCACCGCACAGAACATGGTGGATGCATTTGCCCAAGTTTGCGGCGCAGAGCTGACCGTCGACTTGAAGTAATTATTCTGCAAGACAAAATGCCCGTCTTATCCAAAAAGGCGGGCATTTTTTAAAATGATTGGATAGGAGAATACTCCGATGCTGTTTTCGAGTATCCCGTTTTTGTACTACTTTTTGCCCGTGGCGTTGATGGTCTGCATTCTTGCGCCCAAACGCGTGAAAAACATAGCGATTTTTGCGTTTAGCCTGTTGTTTTATCTGTATGGCGAACCGCGAAATGCACTGCTGTTTTTATTGACGG
>JAGBGW010000258.1 GCA_017935825.1 Clostridia bacterium | reverse complement strand
CTACCTGATTCGTCGGGAAGATCTGCCCACCACGGTTTCCGTACTGATGCTTTCCGGCGAGGGTGAGACCACGCTGAACGTGATGCGCCACGGCTCCAATGAATCCATGGCGCCCGGCATCGTCACCGATGAAATGATCGAATGGGCTGACCACATCCACATGGTAAGCGTGATGAACCTGCACGCCTTCGACGGCGACGGCGCGGCAGAGGTGTTCCGCAAAGCACACGAGATGGGCAAGACCACGTCCATCGATTTGAAAAAGCGCATCGCACCGTTGGACGACCGCATGAGCCTTGTCAAAGGCCCTCTTGCAAACTGTGACGTGTTCCTTCCCAGCCACTATGAGGTGGAATACCTTTGCGGCCTGACCGACCCCAAAGAAGCGGCGGAATTCTTCCGTCCCTATGGCTTGAAGGTCTTCGGCTGCAAGCTGGGCGCAAACGGCGTGTATCTGACGGACTATAAGCAAGAGATATGGCAGCCTTCGCTGTATCGCGGTGTACCCGTGGACGTCATCGGTGCAGGCGATGCATTCTCCTCCACCTTTGCCTGTGCATGGAAGAGGGGCTTCTCTTTGAAAGAATGCGGCGCGATCGCAAGCGCAGCTTCCGCCTGCGTGGTGGGTACGTTCGGCTCCACCGCAGGTATGCGCGATTTTGATTCCCTTATCGCCTTCGCCAAAGAACGCGGCGCATTGTGATCGTTTCATCTGTTACTGTAGGGGCAGGGCTTGCCCTGCCCTTTTGTGTGATCCATATATGGAGGAAAAACGTATGAATATTCTCTGTCTTGGCGCGGTGCTGTGCGATATTTCCGCCACCACCGTCACACCTGAAGCCATCGCCAAAAAACGCATTGGTCTTGACACATTGAACGTGGCAGGCGGCGGCGATGCAAACAATGCATCCATCGACCTGGCAACCTTCGGCGAATCCGTGCGTGTGGTCAGCCGCGTGGGCGATGACTCCATCGGCGGCATGCTGCTTACCCTTTTGCAGGCAAAGGGTGTTGACACCCGTTACGTTGTGGTGGAAGAAGGTGCACAGACCACCGCTGCGATCCTTCTGCTGGGCGAAGGCGGCGCAAGAACCCTTTCCGCCCGTCACGCAGGCGCCTGCGACAGCGTGTGCCAGCAAGACGTCACTGACGAAGCTTTGCAGTGGGCGGACCATCTGCATGTGGTAAACGTTTTGAACATGCCCGATCTGGACGGCGAAGGTTTGGAAAAGCTCTTTGCCCGTGCACATGCGGCAGGCGTTACCACCTCCATGGACCTGAAAGTCCCCCGTGCACATCACGAGAACCCCATGGGTCTGATCCGCGGCGCGCTGAAACACTGCGACATTTTCATGCCCAGCGATCACGAGATGGACTATCTCTGCGGCATCACCGATCCCAAACAAGCTTCCGAATTTTTCCGTCCTTTTGGCATGAAGATCTTCGGCATGAAGCGCGGCAAGGATGGCGTGTATGTCACCGACTATGCGCAGGAAGTCATCCAGCCCACGATCTTCCGCGGCACCCCCGTGGACACCGTAGGTGCAGGCGATGCTTTCACCTCCACCTTTGTGGCAGCATGGAAGCGCGGTGCATCCTTGCAGGATGCAGCTTTGGTTGCATCGGCAGCTTCTGCAAGAGTGCTCTCTGCAGTTGGTTCCACCACCGGCATGCGCGACTGCGCAACCTTACTTTCCGACCTTGAAGCGTGCGGCTATTCCGTCACGCTGTGATAAAAGTTCCCATTTTCAAAAAACGGAGGTAAATCAATATGAAATTTCTCTGTGTTGGTCAGGCGATCTGCGACCTTTATCTGCATCCTGTGACCCCTGCCGTATTTGAGCGCCACGACAATCCCCTGGACGGCATTCCCGTCTACGGCGGCGGCGATGCAAACAACGCTTCCATCGACTTAAAGCGCATTGGCGGCGAAGTAGCCCTGGCAACCAGCCTTGGCGCAGACACCTTCGGTCATCAGGTCTTAAAGCTCCTGCAGCAAGAGGGCGTGGACACCCGCTTTGTATCCCGCCGCGCTGACCTGCCCACTTCCGTGCACGTCATCATGCTTTCCGGCGACGAGAATCTGCGCGGCAATGCCTATTTGAAGGGCACCGGTCAGGCAGTGGAGCGCAAGGACATCCCCGATGAGGCGATCGAATGGGCGGATCACGTCCACTGTGTCAGCGTCCTTTCCCAGCCCCTGCTGGACGGCGAAGGCGTGGCTTCCATTTTGAAATATGCAAAGTCCCTTGGCAAGACCACGTCCATGGACCTGCAGCTGGATTCAGGTCTTTGGACCCCCGAAGAGTGCCTTGAAAAGGTGGCACAGGCTCTGCCCTACTGCGACGTATTCCTGCCCAGCATTGACGAGGCAAAGGTGGTTGCAGGCACCGACGATCCGATCGCTTTGAAAGAGTTCTTCGGCAAGTACGGCATCAAGATCTTTGGCGTAAAACTTGGTTCCAAGGGCGCATTTATCACCGACTATAAAGAAGACATTTGGCAGGAGCCCCTGTATCGCGGCGCACCTGTGGACACCCTGGGCTGCGGCGATGCATTCTGCTCCGGCTTTATTGCAGGCTACACCCGCGGGCTGTCCCTTCGCGGCTGCGGTCTTATGGCAAGCGCAGCTGCTGCCAAGATCTGCGGCAGCATCGGCTGCAGCGACGGCATGACTTCCTATGACGAACTGGTTGCACACGTGCACGATTACGGCTACGAAGTAAAATGAGCAAACAATTTGATGTAATTTCTCTGGGGGCGGCGAATTTCGACGTCCCCGTCACCAATGTTCCCCACGACATCATGTCCCGCGGCGGCTTCCATGTGGATATCCGCATGGCAACCGGCGGCGATGCTTTGAACGGTGCCATTTCCATGGCATCCCTTGGGATGCGTGCGGCACTGATGTCCTATGTGGGCTGTGACGAATTCGGCGATGCGGTGCTGGAGCGCCTGACGGAGGCAAAGGTGGACACCTCCCTTGTCATCCGCGATCCCGAGTTTATGACCACGGTGGCCTATCTTCTGATCGAAGAAAGCGGCGAGCGCCATATTTTGAAGCACGGCGATGCGGCAGTGACACGTGGCCTTAACGCAAGCCATGTGACGGACGAGATTTTGTCCGCCGCACGGCATCTGCACTATGCAAGTGTCAACTCCAATAAATATCTGGACGGCGAGGACATCGGCGATATCTTTGCCCGTGCGAAGAAACTTGGCTTGACCACGAGCATGGATGCAGGCTATGACCGCGAGGGCATCTGGCTGCCCAAGGCGGAAAAGGCATTGTACAACTGCGACATTTTCTTCCCCTCTTATTCGGAAGCCGTTCCCATCGCAGAAGGAAGAGAAGACCTGCACGAGATGACGGAATTCTTCCGCAAATACGGTCTGCAGTATTTCGGCTGCAAGCTGGGCGCGGAAGGCGCGTATCTTTACGATTATACGGAAGAAAAAGAATACCGCATGGGCACGCTGCTGCGCGGCGATGTGGTGGACACCACCGGCGCAGGCGATGCGTTCTTTGCAGGCTTCCTTTGTGCCTACCTTCGCGGCTGGTCGATCGAAGACTGCCTTGCACTCGGCAGTGCACAAAGTGCACTGATCATCGAAAGTGTGGGCGCCAACATGGGCGTACGCGACCTTGCAACTGCCCTGCAGTATGCCAAAGATTCCGGCTGCATCATCGAAGGTGCCAAAAAGGAGGGGTTGATCTGATGGAAAAGCGATTTGACGTACTGGTCGTGGGCTATTCCGGATACGACCTTGCCATCGGCCCCGTGCCGCAGAACATTATGGATATGGATTCGGGCATTGCACCCAACCGCATCATCACCGTGGGCGGCGACGGCATCAATGCCGCCACAAGCTTTGCACACCTTGGCTGCAAGACCGCCATCGCAACGGTGGTGGGGTGCGATATGTTTGCCAAGACCGTGATGCAGCACTTTGCGGACCACAATATTGCAACGGATTACGTGACGGAACTTGCCGATACCCCCACCGCACTGACTCTGCTTTTGATCGGTGAGGACGGCGAACGCCACTGCCTGATCCGTGACGGTGCAAGAACGAAACTGGAACCTTGGATGATCCCCGACGAGGCACTGCAGCAAAGCCGCCATGTGCATTATGCAAGCTTCTACCCCATGGTGGAAATGGACAAAGGAGCGGAGGCATTCTTCCGCCGCGCAAAGGAGCTTGGACTTTCCACCTCCATGGATGCGGTCACGCCAAGAGGCGAAGACCACATGCGCTACCTTGGTCCCACCCTCAAATACATCGACGTATTCATGCCCAGCTTTGACGATGCGGTGAAGATGTTTGGCACCGACGACCTGCAGGAAATGAAGGCAAAAGCACAGCCCTACGGTATGAAGTTCTTCGGTGTAAAACTTGGCGCAAAGGGACTTTTCATGACCGACTTTGAACGGGATGTGTTCGTGCCCACCATGTGCAAGGGCACCGTGGTGGACACCACGGGCGCAGGCGACTCCTGCGCAGCAGGTGCGGCGGTGGCATTCCTCAAAGGCGGCGACATTGAAGCCTGTGCGGCGGCAGGTTGTGCCAATGCGGCGCACATCATCCAAAGCTTCGGCGCCACCACGGGCTGCACCACATATGAAAACGTGGCTGCTTTGGCAAAAGAATTTGGCTACGACATTCCCTAAAAGAAAGGCTTTCCCATGATTTATGGTGTTGCGACCCTGGCAGGCTGTTATCTGCTGGGCAAGATCCTTGGCACTGCCCTTGGCATGGCCACGGGTATCAATTCGGATATTGGCGGCGTGGGCTTCGGCATACTGCTGATGATTTTGCTGACCAATTCCAAGAAACTGAAATTCACGCAAAAAGACGGCTTTAAAAAGAGCGTTACCTTCTGGAAGACCATGTACATCCCTGTGGTGGTGGCAATGGCCGCCTCGCAGAACGTGTTTTCCATGATGTCGGGCGGTCTTGTGGCCATCGTTGCCGGCACTGCGGCTGTGTTTTTCGCATTCTTTCTTGTGTTCCTTCTTTCAAGACATGAGCAAAAGAAAGAAGCCATGCAAAAGGAAAAGGAGGACTAAGCCATGCAGGAACTTTTTTCCCGTATTTATGATCTGCTGGTAGACGGCGGCATCTTGGTGGCAGTCCTTGTGGTATGCCTTGTGCTTTGGCTGTCGGATCTGATCTCCACCAAAGTCACCAAAGGAAGACTGCATCCTTCTGCTATCGCGATTTTCTTTGGTTTGATCCTTGCCTACATCGGCGGCGCGGTCACCGGCGGCAGCAAGGGACTTTCCGACATTTCTCTTTTCGGCGGTCTGGGTGTGATGGGCGGCGCGCTGCTGCGCGACTTCACCATCATCGCATCTGCCTACGGCGCGGATTTAAATGAGATCAAAAAATCCGGCATGCTGGGGTTTGCTTCCCTGTTCGTTGGTGTGTTCTCTTCCTATCTTATGGGCGCCATCGCGGCGGTGGCCTTCGGCTACACCGATGCCGTCAGTGTCACCACCATCGCTTCGGGTGCGGTGACCTTCCTGGTGGGTCCCGTCACGGGCGCGGCACTGGGTGCAGATTCCACGGTGATCGCACTTTCCATCACGGCAGGCCTGATCAAGACCATTTTCATCATGATCTTCACGCCCCTGATTGCAAAGAAAATCGGTCTGACCACTCCTAAGATGGCCATGGTCTACGGCGGTCTGGTTGGCTCCACCAGCGGTATTTCCGCAGGACTTGCCGCCACCGACCCCAAACTTGTGCCCTACGGCACCATGGTCGCCACGTTCTACTCCGGCTTTGGCTGCCTGCTTTGCCCGTCGGTACTGTACTTTTTGACCAAATGGGTTTGCACGCTGCTGTAACGATCAACGCAAAAAAGCGGATGCACAAGCTGTGCATTCGTTTTTTTGATGGTAACTTATCATTCTACGCGCTGTAGATTGTATGGGATTCATCGTGGACTCGCAAAACCCGGATATGATTTTCCCTTGTATTTGTTGGATTTTCAGGCTCTCTACCATGGGTAGAGAGCCTGTTTTGCTTTCTCTACACCTCTGCCCCCGACAGTGGATGAGAGAACACCTGCTTTCGGGTGACTTCCCTTGGGACAGGGGCTATACTTTTTCCATTACCAAAACATCCCTTTTTACAGGAGGTGAATCCCATGATGAACATTCTTTTTTGCGGAGACGCCAACATCAAAGACGGCGTGGTGATCAGCACCCTTTCGATGCTTCGGCATACATCCTGCGCACTTCATATCTATATTCTCACCGCAGGCATCGAAGAAGGCGGCGTACACTGCACGGCTTTGGAAGCAGATTTCGGCACGCAGCTGCAGACGTTGATGCAGCGCTATGACCCGGCCCATCGAGTGACTCAAATCGACATTTCCCGGGATTTTGCCCGTGACCTGCCCTGGGCAAATCTTGCCACCCGCTTTACCCCCGGATGCATGCTGCGGCTGTATGCAGACCGTGTGGCACAGCTGCCCGATAAGATCCTCTATCTTGACAATGACGTCATCTGCTGCGACGACTTTTCCAACTTTTACAACATGGATATAGAAGATGCCGAGCTTTGCGGTGTGCTGGATCACTACGGCAAATGGTTTTTCAGACGTTCCTTATTTGCTATGGACTACATCAATTCCGGTGTACTGCTGCTGAATCTGAAAACAGATTCGCCGCACAAAGCTTTTTGCACGCTGTATCCGCATGTGTGCAGAAAAAAAGATGTTTCTGCCCGACCAAAGTGCCATCAACCGTCTTTGCAGTGCCAAGCGCATTGCACCGCGCCGCTACAACGAACAGTACAAGCATAAAAAGGATACGGTATTTCGTCATTTTTCCACCACGTTCCGTTTCATACCACTGGTGCATACCGTCACGGTTAAACCCTGGCAGATCGATCAAGTGCACCATGTGCTTGGCACCTACGCCTACGATGCCGTACTGCACCAATATGACCGTTTAAAAAAGGAGCATGCCTTATGTCTCAATCCGTAATTCCCGTTTTCTTTTCCATTGATGATGCCTATGCGCCCTACCTTGCAGCAGCACTTGTCTCTGCCATGGACCATGCAGATATAACGCGCAGCTATCGCGCCATTGTGCTGCATGAAAACCTTTCCAAAGAACATCAAACAAGACTGTCTGCGCTTTCCCGTGACAATTTTGTCATTGATTTTATCCCCATGCAGCAGGAACTTTCCTGCATTGATGACGTCATGGGCAACCGCCTGCGCTGTGACTATTTTACGCTGACGATCTACTACCGCCTGTTTATCCCCGTGATGTTCCCCGAGTACGACAAGGGCATCTATATCGACAGTGATGTCATTGTATCAGATGATCTGGCAAAACTTTTTGACACGGATCTTCAGGGGAATTATATCGGCGCCTGCACAGATTCATCCGTACAGCAGGTGCCGCCGCTGGTACGCTACATGGAGGATGCTGTGGGTGTGGAAAAGAGCCGCTATATCAATTCCGGCGTGCTTTTGATGGATTTGAAAGCACTGCGCCAAAAGCAGCTGCACAAGCATTTTTTGCATCTGTTCAACACCTATCACGTGGATTGCATCGCCCCCGACCAGGACTACCTCAATGCCATTTGCCGCGATAAGATATTCTACCTTCCGCCTCGCTGGGATGTGATGCCCAACGAAAACACGCAGGAAGATACAGACCTTGGCATCGTTCATTACAATCTATTTTCCAAACCCTGGTGCTATGATGGCATCCAATATGCAGATCTGTTTTGGAAGTACGCCGCGCGCTGCGGTTATGAACAGGAGATCCGTACCCATAAAGCGTCCTACACCGATGAAAAAAAGGCAGCTGATACCAAATGTCTGG
>JAGBGW010000257.1 GCA_017935825.1 Clostridia bacterium | reverse complement strand
CCTTTCACGGCGGTAACAGGGGTTCGAGTCCCCTTGGGGTCACCAATGTAAGGGCCTTTAGCTCAGCGGTTAGAGCAGTCGGCTCATACCCGATCGGTCCGGGGTTCGAATCCCTGAAGGCCCATCGGTTCTGGCCCGGTAGCTCAGCTGGTTAGAGCGCTAGCCTGTCACGCTAGAGGTCGAGGGTTCGAGCCCCTTCCGGGTCGCTCGCAAAGAAAAGAGAGAATCAATTGATTCTCTCTTTTCTTTTTGTCGTTGCATAGAAAAAGCGGACACCCCGAAAGGAATGTCCCTACGAATCAAATCCGACGCTTGGATGAAATACATTGTATCCGTAGGGACGCCTCTCCTGAGGCGTCCGTGCTTGTTTATAAATATGGCATATGTGGTGCATCAACGCTTCTCCAACGTATACACCGTGGTCAGATACCAGTGTCCGGGATTTCTGTGATATTCATCGTAGTTGATACCGATCTGGGTACCGTCGGTATAGAGGATCCCTGCGCATTGGGTCTCGTGCTCCACGTACTTGATCTTTTCTTTGTGAATGCACAGCGTGAAGATGCCTGCGAACTGATCGTCACGCACCACGATGCATTCGCCTGTTACGTCGCGATAGGTGGTCTCACCGTCGTCTTCCTGTCGTCCGTCCACCACGCTGCCGCGCTCGATGAAAGTATCGGCAACGATGCGGTAAGCTTTCGCCTGTACAAGGATCGCCTCATACACGTCAGGTTCATACGTCATCGCCTTGAGGCAAACGCCTTCGATCTTCAATTCCTCCGCGCCATTGGCAGTTTCCGCCATCGTCCACAGCTGATGGGGAAGAAGCTTGGGATAGTCCTGCATACGTTCAAATTGCTCCTTTTCGTACCATAAAAACAGCTTACCACGCATCGTGGTTAAAGTAAATCCAAATGTAGGGGACGGGTTTCCCGTCCCGTGCTTTGAAGCGAAAAAATTTTCAAAAATATTTCACCTGACAAGTAAAAACACTTGACATCCCCGTAAAAGTCTGTATAATCGTAATGTAAAGTTTTATGACTTTACAGTCTTTCGTTTTTTAAGCAGTTCAAAGGAGCAGGGCAGTATGTCAAACGAGTTTTCCAGGATGGATGAGTACCTCGATGCATTGCCCAGAAAGGTGCGTGTCGGCTTACTTTACGGCGTGTACGGCGGTCTTTTGAACGAGAACAGGCGCAGAGTCCTTGCCATGTGGCTGGATGAGGATTACTCCCTTGCCGAAATCGCGCAGGAAGAGAACATCTCCCGTCAGGGCGTGTACGACAGTGTCAAAAAAAGCGAACAGATCTTAAGCCAGACCGAGCAGCAGCTTGGTGTGGTACGGCGGATGCTGATTCAGGATTCCATCATGCGCGCCTGTGAACGCGCGGTGGAACTGCCCGAGGAAGTATCGCAAGCCTTTGACGCCATGCGTCAACTTTGGGAGGATAATCCATGGCCTTTGAAGGACTGAATCAAAAGCTTCAGGCGGTTATAAAGAAATTAAACGGAAAGGGTAAGCTGTCCGAATCTGACGTTAAGGAAGCAATGCGCGAAATCCGCCTTGCGCTTCTGGAAGCAGACGTCAACTTCGTCGTGGTGCGTGACTTCATCAAGAAGGCTTCCGCACGCGCCGTTGGCAGCGAAGTGCTGGAAAGCCTGACACCCGGTCAACAGGTGGTCAAAATCGTCCACGAAGAGCTGATCGAGCTGATGGGCACCACGTCCCGCGGCATCACCTTTTCTTCCAAGCCCCCCACGGTGATCATGCTGTGCGGTCTGCAGGGCGCAGGTAAGACCACGCTTGCAGGTAAGCTCTCGCTGATGTTAAAGAAGCAGGGCAAGCGCCCCATGCTTTGCGCATGCGACATCTACCGTCCTGCTGCAATTGAGCAGCTTCGCATCGTGGCAGGGAAGGCGGAGGTTCCCTTCTTTGAGAAAGGCACCATCGCTCCCCTGGAAATCGCCACCGCTGCAAAGGCTGAGGCTATCCGCCTTGGCTGTGACGTCCTCATCGTCGATACCGCAGGTCGTCTGCACATCGATGAAGCGCTGATGGATGAACTTAAAGGTCTGCATGAGAACCTGCCTGTCAACCAGACCATTTTGGTGGTCGATGCAATGACCGGTCAGGATGCCGTCAATGTTGCCAAGACCTTCGACGAGCAGCTGAACGTGGACGGCGTGGTGCTCTCCAAGCTGGACGGCGACGCACGAGGCGGCGCAGCACTTTCCATCCGTGCTGTCACCGGCAAACCCATCTTCTACTCCAGCATCGGTGAGAAACTGGAAGATATCGAAGTCTTCCACCCCGACCGCATGGCTTCCCGCATCCTTGGCATGGGCGACGTGCTCACTTTGATCGAAAAGGCACAGGCTGCCTACGATGAAAAGAGCGCCCGCGAGATGATGGAAAAGATGAAGAAGAACACCTTCACCTTGGAAGATTATCTTGCTCAGTTCCAGCAGATGAAAAAGATGGGCAACATGAACGACATGCTGTCGATGCTGCCCGGCATGCAGGGCAAGCTGGACGATGTGGAAATTGATGAAAAGCAGATGGCACGCACCGAAGCGATCATCCTTTCCATGACGCCGCAGGAGCGAGCCAAGCCTGAGCTGATCAATGCATCGCGCAAGCGCCGCATTGCAAAGGGCTGCGGACTTGACGTGGTGGAGGTCAACAAGCTCCTTCGCCAGTTCGAAATGACGCGCAAGATGATGCGTCAGATGTCCCAGATGACAGGCCGTATGGGCCGCCGCGGCATGAAGCTTCCCTTCATGTACCGCGACTAAATATGTGCAAATCCTCTTTCAGAGGTTGCAAAATAGATTTTCAATTTATATTCATTTTTGGAGGAAACAAACAATGTCTGTTCGCATTCGTCTTAAGCGCGTTGGCGCAAAGAAGGCTCCCGTTTATCGTATCGTCGTTGCTGACTCTCGCGCACCCCGCGACGGCCGCTTCATCGAGGAGATCGGTTTCTACAACCCCATCGCAAACCCCGCAGAGCTTCGTGTTGACCTTGAGAAGGCAAACGAGTGGATCCGCAAGGGCGCACAGCCTTCCGACACCGTTCGCGGCCTGCTTAAGAAAGCTGCTGAATAATTAAATCTTGAGGATTTTTCCTCACAAAAGGGGAAATAAACCATGGAAGAACTTTTGAAACATCTTGCACAGTCCCTGGTCGAGAATCCCGATCAGGTGACCGTGACCCGCGTGGAGAACGAGCGCAACATCGTGCTGGAACTCCGTGTGGCAGAGTCCGACATGGGCCGCGTCATCGGCAAGCAGGGTCGTATTGCCAAGGCAATCCGCACCGTTATCAAAGCTGCTACCATGCGCGAAGACAAGCGTGTCCTGGTTGAGATTCTCTGATTATGCAGAATCAATCGCGTCTTGCCCAATACCTTGCGGTGGCACAAGTGCTCAAACCGCAGGGTATTGCAGGCGAGTTAAAATTGAAACCCCTGACCGATGATGATGAGCGCTTTTTTGAACTGAAAGCAGTCTACCTTCTGGTGGACGGACAGTATCAAAAGCGCACTTTTCATGCTGTGCGAGTGCATAACGGTTTCGTCTATGCACGTCTTGCAGGCGTGACCGACCGCAATGTGGCAGAGACCATGCGCGATGTGATCCTGTATGTGGATCGCGAACATGCTGCAAAGCTGCCCCGCGGCCGTTATTTCATCGTTGATTTGATCGGCTGCACCATCTATACAAAAGATGGGGAAGAGGTCGGCATCCTGCGTGACATCATCCAGACCGGCGCCAACGATGTCTATGTCATCGAAAATGGGAAAAAGCAGTGGATGCTGCCCGCACTCAAATCCGTCCTTTTGGACGTGAATGTGGAGCAAGGCCGCATCCGTGTGGATGAAAGTGCATTGCTTGAGGTGGATCAGGGTGCATATTGATGTACTGACGCTGTTTTGTGAAATGTTTCCAAGCGTGCTGGGCGCAAGTATTTTGGGCAGAGCACTGGAAAATAAGCTCCTTAGCGTAGAGACCCATGATATCCGCGCTTACGCGGAAAATAAGCACCACCGCGTGGATGATTACGCCTTTGGCGGCGGCACGGGGCTTGTGATGATGCCCCAGCCCATCTTTTCCGCCATCCGCGATATCGATCCCGAGCACAAAGCCCGCCGCATCTATATGTCGCCCCAGGGTAAACCCCTGGACGATGCAAGGGTGCGCGCCCTTGCAAAGGAAGAACACATCGTCATCCTTTGCGGTCACTATGAGGGTGTGGATCAGCGTGTCATCGACGAACTGATCGACGAGGAAATTTCCATCGGCGATTATGTGTTGACCGGTGGTGAGCTTCCTGCAATGGTGCTGATCGATGCACTGGCAAGACAGGTGGAAGGTGTCCTTGGCAACGAGCTTGGCGCGGATGAAGAATCCTTCGCCGACGGTTTGCTGGAGTATCCCCAGTACACCCGTCCTGCAGATTTTGAAGGACATAAAGTTCCCGATGTTCTGCTGAGCGGTCACCATGCCAATATTTTGAAATGGCGGCGACAGCAGCAGCTGCTGAAAACTTATCGGGTACGTCCTGATTTATTTTCTAAGGTTGAGCTTTCAGACAAAGAGCGCAAAGCCTTTGAAACGCTGAAAAATCAATAAAAAATCGCATATTGCGTGGAGAAATCCATTGCAATGCGGCAACAAATATGGTATATTATACCTTGTGAAATTTAACGGGCGGTCCGCTGGTTGGAAAAGTTCCGATTAAGAACGTCTAAGATGGAAGGAGAGCAATCTTACTATGAACGACATCATTCGCGCAATCGAATCGGAACAGCTCCGTTCCGACCTGCCTGAAATCCGTGTGGGCGACACCGTCCGTGTAGACTACCGCGTAGTCGAAGGTACCCGTGAGCGTCTGCAGGCTTTTGAGGGCGTAGTCATCGGCAAAAAGCACGGTGGTCTGCAGGAGACCTTCACCGTTCGCCGCGTTTCCTACGGCATCGGTGTTGAGCGTACTTTCCCCGTACATTCTCCCCGTATCGGCGGCATCACCGTCGTACGCAGCAGCAAGGTTCGCCGCGCTAAGCTGTACTTCCTCCGCGACCGTGTTGGTAAGGCAGCACGTCTTAAGGAAGTTCGCCGCTAAAAGCATTTGGCAACGAAACAGAAAACGGATCGCATCGCGGTCCGTTTTTTGTTTGCTCAGGATTTGGCTGATGTCATATAAGAATTAGAGATCCTTCGACTTCGCTCAGGATGACATAACGTAGAAATAGCGTTTGATTTCCTGTAGGGCGGGGGCTCGCTCCCGCCGCCGTGCAAAAAGCTGGACAGAACATAAACGGCACGATTGCTCATCTATGCCATCGTAGGGAGCGATGCCCTCATCGCTCCGATAACACTTGATATTTATCCCTGCATGCGGGGCGACGTAGGCGTCGCCCCCTACAAAGCGTTTGTTTTT
>JAGBGW010000256.1 GCA_017935825.1 Clostridia bacterium | reverse complement strand
CCGGTGTAGAAGGATTCCTCTGCATTAGCAAAGTAGCAGCCGTCGCCGCCAAGCTTGATGACAACGTTCTTTGCGCCCTTTTCAAGCATGATGCGTGCCATTTCTTCCACATCGTCGCTGCCGGTCATGGCCTTTGCTTCCACGTAGCTGGGCATGAAGTAATCGATGTAGGGCAGTGCAAGGCCGAGGCCTTCGTCGCAAAGCCACTTGCCTGCGCGGTCCCAGCTTACGTCGGATGCGGTGATGCAGCCTGCTTCTTTTGCGGTCTTGAAGATACGCTCTGCGGTCTTGCCAAGAAGATTGGGAAGCACAAAAGCGTTGTTATACAGCAGGAACTCATATTCGCCGAAGCAATCGAAGTCGATGTCCTCTTCGGAAATGGTCTTGTTGATGGCGCCGTTCAAGCTATAGAAGGTACGGTCGCCTGCGTCGTTGATGACGACCAGAGTAACAGAACCCTTGGAGCCGGGAACGACCTTGATGCGCTTGGTGCCTGCGCCGACCTGTTCAAGGCGGTTGGTAAGGGTCTTGCCGAAGGTATCGTCGGAAACCAGAGCCATCATATCAACATCCATGCCAAGACGGGTCATGTTGACGGTAACGTTCATGGTATCGCCGCCGGTGGACATCACAAGCGAATCAAGCTGGTGGGAGTCGATTTCAAAATCAAGTTCATTAATCGGCTTGACCAGCACATCCACGGTGCCGTTGCCGATTGCAAGCAGTTTTGCCATAATATCCTCCATCATTCATCCGTTATGCTATGATACGCCGCATACTACCGGGCATCATACTGCTATTACCACAAGATTACTGAATTTTACACAAAAAGTCAATAAGAATCTGGAATTTGCACGCTTTGTATACAAATAAAAAAGCAGGTGTTCAATCCTGCTTTTTATTCTGTTTGGAAGCTGTGCCCCTGAGCGCATTGGGATTCTTTTTGCGCACACGCTTGCGGGAAAAGATGGAAGAAAAGTAGCCGTGATCCTTGCAGTGGGCAATGACGATCATGCTGTTGCCGGTAAAGGAAAACATGTCAAGGATGACACGGGAAGGTTTGCCGCAAAATTTGCAGGTGGGAAGTCCCTGCCCCTGCTGGGCATGGGTGCGGAACTTTGCAAAGTGGGACTGGATCTGGCGGGAATTGGGATAGTATCTGCCGCTGTTATCGCGTGCCGCCCGCTCCATATCAAGGTGCTTTAAGATCTGCGCCGCATAGCGTGCATCGGTCAGGGCGCTGTGGTATTCCCCCTCCTGTGCCTCGATGCCCAGAGCTTCCACACACCAGGCAAGGGCGCGCTGGTTCTGACCGGGCTCGGTCTCTTTTTGCTGGCGGTAGATGCGCTGCATATCGTAGTGGTAGCTGGCAAAATCAAGTTCCAGACCGTAGTAGGCAAGGTTCTCCATCAGGATGGATGCATCCTCATCGCCCCAGCTTAAGAAACAAAACTCCTCGCCGCAAAAGTCGCGAAGCTGCTTTGCCGCATCCTCAAACAGGACGCCGTTTGCAAGGGTCTCCTCATCCAGATGGACGATTTTTTTCACATGAGGATGCATGCCGTTGTAGACACTGGGACGAACGACGATACAAAGTTCATCCAGTATTTCCATATCCTCGTTCATCTTCACCGCGCCGATCTCAATGATCTCGCCCAAAGCACGCATGCTGCCGCGGTGAATCTTTTGGTTCCATTCCAAATCTATGACAATATAATTCAATGTGGTACTCCTTAAAAAAAGGGGCATTTTGTACGCCGCCGAAATATAAGTATAGACAAAATTTGCACCCTTGGCAAGGGATTGCACCATATGTGATGCCCAAAACCCACAAGTTTCCTTTGAATTGTTCTTTTGTTATTGCCTGTAAACGTGCTATAATATAGTTGGTATGTTTTTGCATGCCGCAGATTATTTTTTTGAATTGAGTATGGGAGGTCTGTTTCTATGGCAGTTCTTGTTACCGGCGGTACCGGCTTTATCGGTTCCCACACCTGTGTGGAACTTCTTGAAAAAGGCTATGACGTTGTCATTATCGACAACCTTTACAATAGCCGCCAGCAGGTGGTCGATGCAATTGAAAAGATTGCAGGTCGCCGTCCTGTCTTTGTCAAGGGCGATCTTCTTGATGAAGCACTGCTGGATGAAGTTTTCACCAAGTACGACATCGATTCCGTCATTCACTTTGCGGGTCTCAAGGCCGTTGGCGAATCCGTCCGTCTGCCTGAAAACTACTACCGCAACAATATCGTCACCACGCTGAACCTGATCGATGCCATGCATCGTCATAACTGCACGAAGATCGTATTCTCCTCTTCTGCAACGGTTTATGATGCAGGCGAAGTTTCTCCCCTGAAGGAGACCTGCCGTCTTGGCTGCACCAATCCTTACGGCAGAACCAAGCTGTTTATCGAAGAAATTCTGCGTGACGTGTGCGTTGCACATCCTGAATTTACCGCAATCCTTCTTCGCTACTTCAACCCCATCGGTGCGCATCCTGCAGGTCTGATCGGTGAAAACCCCAACGGTATTCCCAATAACCTGCTGCCCTATGTGACCAATGTGGCACTTGGCCGTCTGCCCCAGCTGAACGTCTTCGGCAACGACTACGACACCCCCGACGGCACCGGCGTACGCGACTACATCCATGTGGTTGACTTGGCACGCGGCCATCTCAACGCACTTGACTATGCACAGACCGCCACCGGCGCACAGGCATTCAACCTCGGTACCGGCAACGGCACCAGCGTTCTTGAGATCGTCCGCGCTTATGAAGAAGAAAACGGCGTGAAGATCCCCGTCAACATCGCTCCCCGCCGCCCCGGCGACAATGCGACCACCTTCGCAGATGCCACCCGTGCAAACGAGATCCTCGGCTGGCATGCAGAATATGACATCCGCGATATGGTCCGCGACAGCTGGAATTTTGCTAAGATTACGCTTGCAAACGAAGAAGCATAACACTATTTAAAAATCTATCAACAAGGAGGTGAGCACCATCTATCCGCCTTATGAACAGTACCGCATGGATCATCCCGACGAGGGCTTTTCCCAACCGCCGCACATGGCGTATCCGCCCTTTGACGAATTTGCGTTTTACACCTCACCGCAATCCGATCCTTTTTTCGACCCCTTTGCCCCTGAAGCGCCGTTTCAGCCAAATATGAACAGCGGTTATGCCGCGCAGCCTTACAACGATCCATTTGCATCGCCGCAGGCACATCAGCAAACACAGTTGTACCACTTTGGCGCCTATACTGCAGCGGTGCCGCCTTATCACAACACCATGCCGCAGGCGCCTCCCGCTTACATGCCTCGCCAGATGCCCTATCAGGCACCCATGTATCCACAGCCGCAGGCAGCGTATATCCCTGCCCCCGCACCTGTGCCGCCTGTATCGATGTACGGACAGATGTATCCGCCGCTCAGACAGCAGGGCATGTATTCACCTTCGCACCAGAATACACCTGCGCCGCAGCAAAGGCAGCCGAGCATGCAGCGCCCCCCGCAAGGTGGACAGCAAAGCGGACTTCGTCCCCGCACACAGGGACAAACACAGGGTCGTACCATGCAGCCACCCGCACAGGGGCAGATGCCCAAGCGTCCGCAAGGCAGCGCCGCAGCAACAAATCAGACACCCAAGCCCCGGTCCCGCATCAATGCAGCCTATCCGCCGCCTTCCAATCACGTGCCCATCGATGATCCGGAACAACACACGCCCCACAGGAACAATACCCGCGGCAAAGAGCGCGGCGGTTATCGCAAAGGTTCCATGGTGGCGATCGTCTTTTTCTCCATATTGTGCATTGTATCACTGACAATGCTGGGATACCTTCTGATCCCCCGTCTGCTTGCAAAGAGCGAATACATTTCACTGACGCCCTCGCAGATGACAAGCGGTGATGATGGTTTTTCCATGAGCAATATTCAGGCGCTTGTCTCCTCCAAACCCATGGAAGAAGATTCCACTGCGCAGAACCTGACAAGCGAACTTCTTGCCTATTACGATCAGGTCAATCCCGACTTCATCGGCTGGCTGGATATTCCCGGCACCCAGGTGCACTATCCCCTGGTGCGCACAGGCAACAACGAGTATTATCTGACCCACACATTCAAAGGGTCCTACAGCGATTACGGTTCCATCTACGCGGACTACCGCTGTACAGATAATTTCTCCGATGCGAACACGGTCTTCTACGGGCACAATATGAGAAACGGCACCATGTTCCACGATCTTGTGAACATGCTGGATGAGGATTATTTGAAAGACCGCAGCACCTTTACCATCACCACGGCGGATGCACAGGTGCTGACCTATCAGATCTTCAGTGTCCATGAGACCCATGTGGCAACGGACTACCGCACCATTTCTCTGTACGGAAGTGCCCGCGTAACGTATTTTGAAACGCTGGCATCCTACTCCGATGTGGATACACAAAAGGTAGAGTTTACCGAAGATTCCCGCATCATCACTTTTTCCACCTGCCCCAACGACAGTGACGATATGTACCGCGTTGCAGTACATGCCGTGCTGATCGACACCCAGCCGCTGGAACAGTAAAACAAAAAAACGCCAATCAAGCCGATTGGCGTTTTTCTTATGCTTTTTTAGAACCCTGCCTTGGTGCAGGCGGCGCGAAGCACGTCAAGACCCTGTTTTGCGCTGTTATAGAATTCATCGGGGCAGTTTGCTTCGATGCTGATGGCACCTTCATAGCCGCCTGCTTTGATGGCCTGCAGGAAGGGCACATAGCCTGCATCTTCACCAAAATCCTTGGGGATAACGCGGCAAAGCACGCGGGCAAAGTGCAGATGCACCAGGTCCTTAGCCATATCGGTCAGCTTGGCAGGGTCTTCATTGCCGAGGGTGAAGTGGTAGTAATCCACCAGTGCACCAAAGTTTGGATGATCCACCTTTTTCACCTGTGCCATCACGTCGTCCATGTTGGTGAACATGTTGCTTTCGGAGCGGTTCAAGCCTTCCAGTGCAAGGCGGATGCCGTAGGGTTTGGCAAGGTCACTCATGCGGCAAAACAGTTCCGCCATCTGATCGCAGGCACTGTCCACGGGGTAACCGGGTGCGATGCTTCTTGCAAGACCTGCACCAATGACCACCACCTTTGCGCCGAGCACGGCGGCTCTGTCCAGTGCTTCCTGGGTATAATCCAGTGCGCGTGCCTGCTGAGCGGTACCCACAAACTGCTGGTCCGCGCCGCAGAAGGCATTCATTGCGTAGCAAGGGATGCCGCTGTCATGGATGGGCTGATAGACGTCGTGCATAAAGGTGACCCGATCCAGCGCCATGGAATTGCCCACGGACATTTCCACAAAATCATAGCCGCAATGCTTGATATCGGGCAGAAGTTCCATCCCCAGTTTTCTTGCATCGCGTGCTGCCATATTCAGACAAATACCGATTTTCATAGCAACCTCCAAAACCCATAAAATGGTCTTAAAGTGCTAATTCGCCGCAAATCCGCCCAATCCCTTCCTTATTTTGTAAAATACTGACGAACTTGTGGGTTTATGCTATAATCAATGCGGTATGTCCACAAATCCGTCGGGGGTGATGACCTCAAAGTGCAGGTGTGCACCAAGGTGCGCCTCAAAGACGGCGGATGTACCCACGGAGCCCACGCGGTCGCCCGATGCGATATGGACACCTTCGGCGACGGTGTCCGCCACGTCGGCAAGTCCTGCGTAGACGGTTTTGATGCCGCATTCATGGGAGAGTGTGACGGTCAGCCCCATCAATGGGTCGTGTACCACGGATTCCACCGTGCCTTCCAGCGCGGCAGTGACGGGTGTGCCTTCTTTGGCGGCATAATCCACACCGCTATGGGTGGACCACTGTCCCAAGGTCTCGTTGAATTTCAGGGTGTCGATGGAAAATTCATTCACCACTTCGCCCTGCACGGGGGCTGTCAGGTCTGCAAGCACGTCATCCACGGTGGGATCTGCAGCGGCAGGAACTTCCGCTTGTTCCTGCGGTTCATCCTCGCAAGCGCTAAAGGGACTTTCCTCAAAAGTCTCCACGATGATGTCTTCGCTTGTCTGGGGAACGCTCTGTTCCACCCGGGGTGGAAGCTGCGCGCTTTGCATCTGTTCTTCCTGCAGCTGTTTGCCTGTGAACCAGGCGGCGGACACGCCTACGATGCCGATGGCAAGGGTCAGCACAAATGCCACACCCTGCTTGTCCAGTGCGTTCAGTTTCCATGCTTTCTGCCATTTGGTGCGCAGTGTGCGCCACTTCTTTTTGCGCTGCACCGCCTGACGGGACTCGTTCTGATCAAAATTTGTACTCATATCAAGCACCTCCGCACATAGCATGTACGTCCGCGTGCCTGTTCATACCCATTTTTGCGGGATAAAACCATAAATTATCTCATACATATTTATTATCAAGTTTGTAATTACTGGAGGATTTTCATGTCGGAGCGTCATGAAATGAAAACCGAATCCACCTATGCATATCGTCCCCCCACCTTTGATGAGGGGACTGTTTCCCATGGACAGGTCCACACCCTGCCCCGCATTCAGGAACCCACGCAGCAAAAGCGCTACGCACCGCCCACGTTTTCGGACGATGCACGCTATGCGCCGCCTGCATTTGACGATGCACCGCGCTACACTCCGCCTGCGCAAAGGCTCTACACACCGCCTGCGTTTGACCAGATGCACGCGGTGAAGCGTCCGCTTCAGACCAGTGACCCAGTCATTGATGCGGAGATCATCGAAGCGGAGCCTTTGGAGGAAGAAAAGGAAACGCTTCCCCAGGTACCCGAGGAAGCGCCGCCCAGACGGCATAAAAAAGAAAAGCGCATAAGGGAGAAAAAAGCCCCTCGCCGCGCAAAGCGCGAAAAGGCAGACAAGACGGATTCTTCCGTCGCCGAGGCGCCGCGCCAAAGGAAGAGAGAAAAATCGCCCGCCATGCGGTGGCTGTCCATCACGGCGCTGGTGTGCGCCATTGTGTTTTTCTCTGCCGCCACGGTGCGCATTTTGTTCCTGCCCACGGACGAGACGGTGTACGTCTTTGACGGCACGCAGGCGGAATACATCATCACCGACGACTACATTCCCCCTGCCACCATGCCCGTCATTTCCAACGTATCATGGGATGGCAGCGATGCGCTGGCACTGCTTGAAACCTCCACGCTCATCGGCGCAGGCGATGCCATTTTGCTTGAACAGGCGGCAACGCCGGGTGCCACCAATCTTTCCTGCACGGTGCGCGTATACATGACGTCCACAGGCACGGTGGAAGAGATGGATTTGGAAGAATACTTGGTCGGCGTGGTCGCAGCGGAGGTTCCGGCTTCCTATAATATGGAGGCCATCAAGGCGCAGGCTGTGGCAGCGCGAACCTACACGGTGCGCCGCATGGCGAACCTTGGCGGTTCGGGCGATGGCAGAGGCGGCGACGTTTGCACCAGCCCTGCCCACTGTCAGGCATACTATTCGCAGGAAGACCTGCAAAAGCGCTGGGGCAGAAATTTTGAGAAGTATTACCGCATCATCTGCGAGGCGGTATTCTCCACACGCGGTCTGGTATTGACATACGACGGCAAGCCCATCAATGCGTTCTACCACGCATCCAGCGGCGGCAGGACCGCCAACTGCGAGGACGTGTTCACCCAGGCTCTGCCCTATCTTCGCGCGGTGGATTCCCCCGGTGAATCGGCATACTCGGGCTTTTCCACCACGAAGACACTTTCAAGAAGTGAGTTTGCATCGGTGCTTTCCAATAAGACGGGTACTACCATCGCACCTGAAGATTTGGAGAGTGTGGTGGAAGTCACCGACCGCCGCGACGGGCGCATTTACCGCATCAAGATCGCAGGGGAAACCTACAAGGGAACCACGTTCCAAAGCTGGTTCTCCCTTCGCACCACCAACATCCAGATCTCCATGGATGCGGAAAACGTCACCATGACCGTCTACGGCTACGGTCACGGCGTGGGCATGAGCCAGACCGGCGCCAACGCCATGGCTCACGCAGGCAACTCCTACGCGACGATTTTGAAGCACTACTATACAGGGGTTGAACTGGAGCCGTATATGTAAAAGAATAGAGAATCCCCGACGTTTGATCATAAACGTCGGGGGCTTATGTTATTTATTTGCGAGCCTTCCCATCAAGGAGAAGGCTTTGCTTGTGTTATGTCTTTTCAATTACATCAATCAAGTATCCCACCGCAGTTGAAGCAATATTTCCGAATGGTAACACCTTCAAGATTTGGACAATAAAATCTTTTGACACTACTTTAACAATATCTTTCCATCCATCTGTAGCCCCTTCAACAAGCAACTTCTTTATGAAATCTTTTTCGCATGGACTTTTTGTCGTTTCTATCAATTCATACAACTTTTGTTCTGTATTTTCATCCAGCAAAACATTTTCATCTGACATTTTTTCACACAGTTTCAAAAAGAAATCGATTCTACACTGAAAAAGTCTTGGATTCAGTTGGTAT
>JAGBGW010000255.1 GCA_017935825.1 Clostridia bacterium | reverse complement strand
TAAAGCTGCATCAAATGAATATACCTCTGCGATTTCCAAATCTGATACAATTAATGTGCAATTGATTCAAACAGGTTCAGATACGCAATCTTCCGCATACATTATGCCTGTTGCAGCAGGTGCAAGTGGATATCTTGAAAATGCTGTCAGTGTAAAAAATGCGGGAAATGTTGATGTATATGTCCGTATTCAGGTAGCAATTCCTTCCAATTTGGATGAGATCGTATATATTGTAGAAAATGCAAATAGTGGTTGGACACAGGCAACTGTTTTGACCGATCAGGATTGCAACGGTGTGAAATCTAATATCTATACTTATGTTTATGATAATGTGCTGAATTCTGAAGAGCAAACCGCAAAACCCGCACTTTTGGGTTTCCGTTTGGATGAAAAGGTAGATGGAGAAGTCTGTACAATTGGTAATGTGACTTACGACTTGTCCAAGGGTGTTCCTGTCAGCCTTTTTGCACAAGGGGTGCAAAGTGAGTATTGGGAGACTTCTGCAGAAGCATTTGCAGGTTCCGGTTTGCCTGTAAATCCCTGGGCAGCAGCAACCGAAGGTCCTATGGATCAAGCGCAGCTGACGGATGCACTTTCGAACTTCTCTTTGGTAGATGGCAGCAAGGTTTATATCCGCACGAATGTTACTGAAGTGATCTTCGGTAAAAAAGCAGATTACGTTGAGCTTATGACCACCTGCCATGGCAGACCTTTGGATATGACTGATGGCAATGGTCCGTGGGTCTATTATGAACCCACCACGACAGAGAATAATGATGTGACCACATCGACCTGGAAGGTTTATATTCTCTCTGATGCAGTATTGAAGCTACCTGCAAACTGCAAGGATCTGTTTAAGGACATGAAGTCCTTGGTCACAGTCAATACATCGAATTTGGATACTTCGTCTGTAACGCAGATGGAAGCTATGTTTATGGGATGTGCTGTGTTGACCACGCTGGATGTATCAAATTGGGATACTTCCAATGTTACGAGCATGCACAACATGTTCAATGGCTGCACGAATTTGGATGGTCTTGATGTAAGCAAATGGGATACTTCGAACGTGAAGAGAATGTCTCAGATGTTTTACCAGTGTTCTAATATTACAACATTGGATGTCAGTAAGTGGGATGTTTCAAAAGTAATTAGTCTGTCGCAGATGTTCAATGGGTGTAGTAAACTGGTCGAATTGGAAACGTCTGAATGGGAACTTAATTCCAACACAGATTCGTTCAACTACATGTTTGCAAATTGTAGTGCATTGACAAAGGTCGATGTGGATGGCTGGGTGACCAGTAATACCAAGAGCATCAGCTTTATGTTCCTGAACTGCAAATCTTTGACGACAATCGACGTCAGCAATTGGAATACGTCCAATGTTACAGCAATGGACAATGCATTTAACGGCTGCAGCTCGGTTACTGCACTGGATGTCAGCAAATGGGATACCTCGAAAGTGACGACCATGTGGCAGATGTTCCAGAACTGTGCCCAGGTAACACAATTGGATGTCAGTGGTTGGGATACTTCCAATGTTACCAACATGGCCAATATGTTCAATGGATGTAAGACTTTGACCACGCTGGATCTTTCGAACTTTGTTGTAACAAATGTTGAAAAAGTCGCAACCATGTTTAGCAACTGCAGCGAGTTGACGACAATTTTTGTGTCTGCAAATGGAGGCTGGGACCTACTGGCACAAAAATATGCAAATGAAATTATGTTTGCATCCTGTAAAAAACTGGTTGGTGGCGTAGGGACTACTTATTCTTCCCAGTATGGTGCATATGCCATCATCGATGGCGGTGCTTCGAAACCCGGCTATTTTACAGTGAAACCACAGGGTTAAAATCCTGAACTGCCACCCACCTTTAGCGGTGGGCGGCAATCAAGGAGCATTTTTGCAAGTGCTCTTTGATTGCTGACATAAAGCTATGACGGCAAAAGGAAAAAGCATATAAGGAGGCTGCGAGATGTTTCGAGCCTTAAAAAATAGAATATTGAAGATCGGGACGGCGAAGAAGATCACGCTTCTTTTGTGCCTGATTCTGATCGCCACGGTAAGTGTGGGGGCGACCTACGCTTATGTGGTGACGGGTACGCCCACGCTGGTGAATATCTTTTTAAATGGTATGAACCCTGACGGCGATCTGGTCATTCAAAAGACAGTTACCCATCCTTATGGCGAAACTTATGTGATTCCCGATGATATCGACTTTACCTTTGAGGTAAACCTTGGCGACGAATATATTGGTGAAACGGTCAAAACCTCGCAGGGCGATATGACGGTCGATGGACATGGCATCATTACGCTGACCATCGGTCCTGACGAACGTGCCACTGTGTATGATATTGAAGAAGATACCGTCGTTACTGTCACCGAAGTCAACATCGGTACGGGTTTCCTGCCGGATGCGGAATCCCGCAGTGTGACGATGCAAAAGTATCAGGAAAATCTCCTGACGTTTGTCAATGACTATATCCCTGCCAATGCGGATACTTCCAATCTGACCGTCACCGGCGTAAAAACCTTGACCGGTCGTCAATGGCAGGAAGGCGACTCCTTCACCTTCGAACTTTCTGTTCTGCAGGATGAAGTATGGGCGCCGCTTGGTCAGCAGGTCATCACCTACGAAATGGTGGAACAACCTGATCCCGAAGATGCTGAGGAAACGATTCTTGTACCCAAGCCTGACTTTGACAAGTTCGATTTTACCGAGTTGATGCAAAGCTTTGCATTCTCTGCACCCGGCACCTATAGTTTCCGCGTACATGAGGTGGAAGGTACCATCGGTGGTCTGACTTATGACCAGGCAGTAAGCGAGTTTACTATTACCATCACCGATGTGGATATGGATGGCGAACTGGAGATCAATTCCATCGTATCTTCTTCCTCCAACACCACTGTTGAGCAGCAGAATGTTGCCATCGCCTTTGAAAACAAGTATGCACCCGAAGGCAGTGTGGCTGCATGCATCCAGATCGAGAAGATCATGGATGACAATTCCGGTCAGAATAAGCTTCCTGCTGGCTTCACCTTTGAACTGCTGGATGCAGAGGGCAATGTGGTCAAGACCTCTGATCCCACAGGGGAACAGGGCCGCAGCACCATCCATCTGATCTTTGAGCCTGATACGGCAGGACAGCATTTTGTCTATACCCTGCGTGAATGCGGCGAAAGCGGCAGCGGCTATACTTATGATGATACCGAGTACAAGATCCAAATGTCCGTTGTGGATAATCTGGATGGTACCATCAGCGTATACGCCTACGATTGGAAACAGCTGCAGGAAGATGAAGAATTGGTCATCCCTGAGGATGCTACCGAGATTTACAATGCTTCCTTCACAAACATCTATGATCCTACCGATGCACAGGTGAAGCTTGCAGGTGAGAAAACCCTGTCCGGCAGAACACTGAAAGATGGTGAGTTTACCTTCCATCTGTATCAAACTGCTGCGGACTTTGTCGTTGCAGAAGATGCGGAACCCATCGACAGCGTCCAAAACGATGGCTCGGTATTTAAGTTTGATACACTGACGTACTCCACGATCGGTACTTCCTATTATGTTATCGTGGAAGATGCATCGCAAAAACTCAACGGTGTTACCTATGACGCATCCCGTTACCTTGTCAAGATCGTTGTTACCGATGACGAAGGTGTACTCAAGGCCGATGTCACCGTCACCAACGCATACGGTGAAAAGAAGGATATCACCTTCATCAATGGCTACAAGCCCGCACCTGTATCCCTTCGCCTCCATGGTGAAAAAGAACTTACCGGTGCGCAGCTTCAGACCGGTCAGTTCAGCTTCATGGTATATGCTGCTGACGACGAGTTTGAACCTGTAGGTAACGCATTGCAGACCGTCTCCAACAACGAAAAGGGCGAGTTTGTATTTGAAGACCTGACTTTCTCGCAGGCAGGCGAGTACTACTATATCGTTGTCGAAGATGATTCCGTGCAGGCGGAAGGCATGACCTATGACGATACAGTTTACTGCATCAAGGTGGTCGTTACCGACCCCGAAGACGGTCAGCTTGTGGTTACTGAAACCGCAATGACTGTGGATGGTGAGTCTGTGGAAGAACTGATCTTCCGCAACACCTATACTGCACCCGAACAGCCCGATCAGCCCGGCGATGTTCCCGGTTCTCCCGAAACCGGTGATGATAATCGTATGATGATTTGGATGATCCTTGCAGCTGTATCCGCAGTGGCATTGATCGTGATCCTGATCGCTGGCCGCAGTAAGAAGAAAAACGACTAAAGTAAAACAAAAGACCTGTTCAACAAATCGTTGAACAGGTCTTTTTATTTGTGGCTTAGTTTTGATCCGCCTTCATTTTTCTTGTAAAAATGATCACAGCGATTGTTGTTAAAGCCACTGCATAGGCAATGACGATCCAAAGATCACTCATAATGGCGGAGAAATTGCCTGCATAGGCATTCTGCGCGGCGCGGACAGCAGGGGCAAAGGGAAGTGCATTGGCGATTTTTTCAAATGCACCGCCCACCAGTTCCAGATCAAACCAGATGCCCGACAGCCATGCCGATACGTTGGTCAGCAGTGCGCCGCAGAAACCGCCCACCTGCTTGTCGTTGAGGACGGTACCGCAAAGAAGGCCGATGGCGATGAAAACCAATGCTGCAGGCAGAAGAACTGCGATGACGACAAAAAGATTTGCGGTGAATTCCAATCCCAAAAGTAATGCCACGCCAAGACAGACAGCACTTTGCGCAATGGCAAAGGGAATCATGGGCAGCAGATACCCAAGGATAAACCCATCCGCACCCATGGGGGATGTGAACAGCCGCAGCATCAGTGCACTTGTTCTGTCACGGGCGATCAGCGTACCGGAGAACAATGCGATAAACGAAAGACCGAACACACAGATGCCGGGTGCCAGCTTTTCAATGACAAACAGCTCCACAGGGATATTGGACTGGATGATGGACAAAAGCAGCAGTACGATAAGCGGAAAACCGAGTCCAAAGAGGATATTCAGCTTGTCGCGGATGATCTCCTTAAAGTTGCGCTTTGCAAAGGTCAGCATTTTCATAAAATCGCCCTCCTTCATCTGGTGCAAAGTGCCACAAAGGCATCTTCAAAGGTGGCGGCATTTGCCTGTGCCATCAGTTCCTGCGCCGTACCCACGGCCGCCAGCTGGCCGCTTCGCATGATGGCGATGCGGTCGCAGAGGGATTCCGCCTCTTCCAGATAGTGGGTGGTCAAAATGATGGTGATTTTGCCTTTCAGCGCACGGATCACCTCCCAAAGCTCGCGGCGCGCCAACACGTCAAGACCCAGTGTGGGTTCGTCAAGGAACAATACTTTGGGTTCTGAAATCAGCGCCATGGCGATGGAAAGCCGTCTCTGCCAGCCGCCCGAAAGGGTCTTTGCAGGCTTCTTTACGATGGAAGAAAGATTGAACTGCCCAATGATGGCATCTGTCTTTTGACGGGTCTTTTCCTTGTCAAAGCCGTACAGTCCGCAGATCAGTTCCAGATTCTCCCGTACAGAGAGATTGGGTGCCACTGCTGTCTCCTGGGGAGATACGTTGATGACGGACTTGACAGACATGGCGTCTTCTAAGATGTCGTGTCCGCAAACGCTCGCTGTGCCCGATGTGGGGGAGAGAAGGCAGGAAAGCATCTTGATGGTGGTGGTTTTACCTGCGCCATTGACGCCAAGCAGTGCAAACAGCTCGCCTTCTTCAACGCAAAGGTTCAGGTCATTCACTGCAGTTACGTCACGATAACGCTTAGTCAGACCTTTGATTTCAATCGCATTCATGTGTATCCTCCTGTTCTGCCTGACGGATCGCCTCGGCAAATTCCGGTGTAGCCTCTGCGTAATTGTCAGGCAGATCCTGCCTGCGATGGTTGAACACCGCATCTGCAATTTTGTTCAAAATATTCGCCCGTTCGATTGCAATGCCGCGCTTTTTGTCGGCAAACATCATCAGCATGTCGCCGGGCTCGATGCCAAACATCTCGCGGATCTCCTTGGGGATCACGATCTGTCCCTTGGGGCCCACACGCACCTGACCGATGTAACGCTCCAGATCGGAAGATTTCATCTGTATCACCTCATTTTAGTATAAAAAGTAAGAAAAGTATTACTTTTAATACAAGTATACTGCCAAACGTACTGAATTTCAAGAAGGGAAGATGTCAGTTCAGACAAGCAAAACGACGGAATAAACATACGGCAGAATAAAGTGACAAAGCAAAGTGAAACATTTGGAAGTTCCTGTGTGCAGGAATAGAATGTTCTGTATATTATCCGAACAAAATTCATATTAACCGGAAAAAGATGCGGCAAAAATGCTTGACACAAAGGGGTATCGGTGGTAAGATACCACCATGCTAAATGCTTTGACGGAATTATGCCGTGGTTGGAATCCTTCAGAGAGTCGGCGGTCGCTGTGAGCCGATGGTGAAGATCATGTGCAGTCTCCCTCCCGAGCAGGGTCTCCCAAAAGATGATGAGTAGGAGATCACGGTCGCCCCGTTACAGGCTATGGACTTGATGGAGTCATGAAAGAGAGATCGCCGCAATGTATGGCGCGGCGGTAAGCGGGGTGGTACCGCGGAAACGTCGTTTTCGTCCCCGAGGCTGAGTTGGCCTCGGGGCGTTTTTTATTACAAAAAACACCACCGTGAAACTGCCGAAAAACGACGATCGATCAAATTTTTAAGTTGTAAGGAGAATACCCAACATGCGTAAATTGAACTATGCCGATGTGACACTTCGCTACAGTGCTTCCGCACTGAGCTTCCGTGAGAAGATCGAAGCTGCTAAGCTTATCGATCGCCTTGGTGTTTCTGTCGTTGAGCTTGCACCCATCGACGATGTGCGCATCGATACGCTGTTGATTAAATCTGTTGCCACGGCTGTGGAACGTGCAGTGGTAAGTGTTCCTGCTGCACTGAGCGAAGAAGGCGTGCAAAAGGCATGGGATGCTGTAAAAGAAGCAAAGCACCCCAGAATCAGCATCATCGTACCCATGAGCCCCGTGCGCATGGAATATGTCTGCAAAAAGAAGCCCCCCATGGTACAGGCTATGGTGGAAGTGCTGGTCAAAAAGGCTGCATCCCTTTGCGCGGATGTGGAATTTGTGGCTGACGATGCAACCCGTGCCAACTTCGATTTCCTTTGCAAGACCATCGATGTTGCGATCGGGGCAGGTGCAACTGCGATCACCCTGTGTGACACTGCAGGTACCATGCTTCCCCAGGAACTGGGTGCATTCCTTGAAGATGTCAAGGCGCAGATTCCTGCACTTGAATCCGTGGTCAAGGGCGTGCAGTGCTCCAACGCTATGGACATGAGCTGCGCTTGCGCCATCGCTGCCATTGCTGCAGGTGCAAACGAGATCAAGGTTGCAGCTTGTGACAATGCATATCCGCTGGTGGAATCCGTACAGAACGTGCTTCGCGCCCGCGCTGCCGAAATGGGTGTTGCACCCCAGATCGATGCCACCCGTATTACCCGCACCTGCGAGCAGATCAAGTGGATGAGCGAAGCAAAGAAGAGCAAGAACTCTCCCTTCGAAAACGGTGTGCGCGATTATTCCGATGCAGAGTCGCTGAACATCAACGACGACGTCACCGCCGTCAGCGCAGCCATCCGCAAGCTTGGCTATGACTTGAGCGACGAGGACATCATGCATGTCTACGAAGCCTTCAAGAATATTGCAAATAAGAAGAACGTCTCCCTCAAGGAGCTTGATGCCATCATCGCAAGCTATGCCATGCAGGTGCCTGCAACTTATCAGCTGCAAAGCTATGTGATCAATACTTCCAACGTCACCGGCGCCACCTGCCATCTGCGCCTGACCCGTGACGACAAGGTCTTTGAAAGCGTCGTTGTGGGCGATGGTCCCGTTGATGCCGCATTCCTTGCCATCGAGCAGATCGTCGGTCAGCACTATGAGCTGGACGATTTCCAGATCCAGTCCGTCACCGAAGGCCGCGAGGCAATGGGCGCAGCCCTCATCCGCCTTCGCGCAGCAGGCAAGCTCTACGGCGGCCGCGGTATTTCCACCGACATCCTTGGCGCATGCGTTCGCGCATATCTCAACGCACTGAACAAAATCGTCTATGAGGAGGCACAGGCATGAAGCTTTCGTTTTCCATCAACGGCTGGAATGGCTATGAATGGGAAGATTTCGTCGCCGCCGCGCTGGATATGAAGCTGGCAGGCATCGAGCTTCACGGCATCCATTCTCCCGAATTTACCGAAAAAAGCGGTCCCTTCCATAAAGTCAACAGCGCCGCCACCGTGCGCCGCCTGTTTGAAAAGAAGCTGACCATCCCTTGCCTTGACGCAGTCTGCGATATCGCAGACGCTGTCAAACTGGAAGAAAACGTCAGGGAAATTGAAACCTGCATCACCGTTGCCCGCAATTTGAACGTGCCCTATATCCGTGTTCACGCTGCCCACGAGGGTGCAGATGACGTGGAGGCAGTTTGCGATTGCCTGTCCCGTGTGGTACCCACCGCAGAGGAAAAGGGTGTCACCCTGCTGCTTGAAACCGTCGGTATCTTCTGCAACACCGAAGCACTTCGCGATGTCTTGAACCGCTTTGCAAGCGATGCACTGGCGGCTCTTTGGGATATGCATCATACCTACCGCGATGGCAATGAGGATGCGGAGACCACCATCCGCAACCTTGGTGCCTATGTCCGTCACGTCCATGTCAAGGACTCCGTGATGGAAAACGGTCAGGTCTCCTACCGTCTGATGGGGGAGGGTGACCTGCCCATGGACACCATGATGCTGGCGCTTTCCTCCGTCAACTACGATGGCTTCATCTCGCTTGAATGGGATCCTAAGTGGATGCTGGATTTGACCGATATGGAGGTCATCTTCGCCCACTACGTCAACTACATGAACCGTTTCGGTTCCACTTCCAAGAAAAAGCGCCATCGCTATCACAATGCGGACGGCACGGGCGAATTCCTCTGGAAGAAGGATACTCTGATCGACCTTACCTTCCCGCAGGTGCTGGATCGTCTGGTGGAGGAATTCCCTGACCAGTACTGTTTCCGCTACACCACGCTGGATTATACCCGTACTTACTCCCAGTTCCGCGACGACGTGGACACCTGTGCAAGAGCGCTGGTGGCACTGGGCGCCAAGGCTGGCAGCCATATCGCCATCTGGACCACCAACGTGCCCCAGTGGTTCATCACCTTCTGGGCAACCGCCAAGATCGGTGCAGTGCTTGTCACCGTCAACACCGCCTATAAGGTGCACGAAGCAGAGTACCTGCTTCGCCAGAGCGATACCCACACCCTGATCATGGAAGAGTCCTTCCGCGACTCCAACTATTCTCAGATCATCAACGAGCTTTGCCCTGAACTTGCCACCACCACCCCCGGCAAGCCTCTGCACGCAAAGCGCCTGCCCTTCCTTCGCAATGTCATCTCCGTCGGCTTCCGTCAGGCAGGTTCTCTTACCTGGGAAGAAGCAATGGCAAAGTCGCAGGAAGTGCCGATTGAACAGATTCACCGCATGGCAGCCGCTGTCGATGTGGATGACGTTTGCAACATGCAGTACACCTCCGGCACCACCGGCTTCCCCAAGGGCGTTATGCTGACCCACTACAACGTGGTCAACAACGGCAAGTACATCGGCGACCATATGGACCTTTCCACCGCCGACCGCATGATGATCCAGGTGCCCATGTTCCATTGCTTCGGCATGGTACTGTCCATGACCGCATCCATGACCCATGGTGCCACCATGTGCCCGATGCCGTATTTCTCTCCCGGTCCTTCCCTGGAGTGCATCAACCGCGAAAAGATCACCTGCTTCAACGGCGTGCCCACCATGTTCATCGCCATGATGCAGCATCCCAACTTCGCCACCACCGATTTCTCCCACATCCGCGTGGGCATCATGGCAGGCTCCAACTGTCCGCCCGAACTGATGCGACAGGCAACGGTGGATATGAACATGCGCCAGATCGTCAGTGTCTATGGCCAGACCGAGGCATCTCCCGGCTGCACCATGTCTTCCTTCACCGATCCTCTGGATGTGCGTACCGAGACCGTCGGCAGCGACTTTGCAAATGTTGAGTGCCGCATCATTGATCCTGAGACGGGTGAAGAACTGCCCGACGGCGAGAATGGTGAATTCGTTGCACGCGGCTACAACATCATGAAGGGCTACTACAAGATGCCTAAGGCCACCGCAGAGGCCATTGACAAGGATGGCTGGCTGCACACCGGCGACATTGCCTGCCGCGACGAGAACGGCAATTATCGCATCACAGGCCGTCTGAAGGATATGATCATCCGCGGCGGTGAGAATATCTATCCCCGTGAGATCGAAGAATTCATCTTCACCCACGACAAAGTTGAAGACGTACAGGTCATCGGCGTACCCGACAAGCGTTACGGCGAAGAGATCATGGCTTGCATTATCCTGAAGCAGGGTGTGGAAATGACCGAGCCCGAGATGCGTGAGTATATCACCTCCCACATGGCACGTCATAAGGTGCCCCGCTACATCGAGTTTGTGGAATCCTTCCCCATGAACGCCGCAGGTAAAATTCAGAAGTACAAGATGCGCGAAGAAGCCGTCCAGCGTTTGGGACTTGAAAAGTAAAACAAGAACGACAAACAGCCTTTTAGAAATAAAAGGCTGTTTTTGCATGAAAAAAATTGCTTTGACAGAACCTATATGGGCGTTTAAAAAGCGTTAAGAATTGCCGCTTAACATGGATTTAACGGAATCTTGCTCGAAGAATTAACGTTGGTTCGATACAATATATCATGTGCAAAATTGTAAATTCAGGAGGAAAACGCATATGGACGGTTGGATGAATGCGCTGACACTGATTGGTGGTCTTGCATTGTTCCTGTTTGGTATGAATGTCATGGGTGAAGCGCTGGAAAAGCGCGCAGGCGGTCAGATGAAGAAGATTCTCAACAGCCTCACCCGCAACAAATTCTTTGGTTTGCTTCTTGGTATGGGCGTCACTGCCGTGATTCAGAGTTCTTCTGCAACCACAGTCATGGTAGTTGGCTTTGTAAACTCCGGCTTGATGAACTTGAGCCAGGCGATTCCCGTGATCATGGGTGCCAACATTGGTACCACCATTACCTCGTGGATCTTGTCTCTGACGGGCATCGATGGTTCCGGCTTCTTTGTGCAGATGCTCAAACCCGCCAACTTTACACCCATCTTGGCATTGATCGGTGTGGTACTGTATCTGTTCATTAAAGATTCCAAGAAAAAAGATACCGGCCTGATCCTGCTTGGCTTTGCCACGCTGATGTTCGGTATGGACATGATGTCCGATGCAGTCAAACCCCTGGCACAGGTGGAAGAATTCAGAAACCTGTTCCTGATGTTTGAAAATCCCATCCTGGGTGTTCTGGTGGGCGCAGCAGTCACCGCAATTATCCAGAGTTCCTCTGCATCCGTCGGTATTTTGCAGGCACTGTCTGCAACGGGGCAGATCTCCGTTGGTGCAACCATCCCGATCATCATGGGTCAGAACATCGGTACCTGTGTCACGGCTCTGCTTTCGTCCGTGGGCACCACCAAAAACGCACGTCGCGCTGCAATGGTCCATCTGTACTTCAATATCATCGGTACCGCAGTGATGCTGATTCTCTTCTACGGTGCCAATGTGATCTTTGACTTTGCGTTTGTTGATTCCACTGCAAGTCAAACTTCCATCCCAATTTGCCATACTATCTTCAATATTGCCTGCACGGCATTGCTGTTCCCCTTCAATCGCGGTCTTGAAAAGCTGGCAGATATGACTGTGCGCGATTCCAAGCGCGGTGAGCATGTGGAAATGCTGGACGAACGTCTGCTTGAAACGCCCACCATCGCAATCCAGCGCTGCCATGACGTTGCAGTTTCCATGGCAGATATCTGCGCAGTGTCTTTGAAGAACTCTCTTGGTCAGCTTGTAGACTTTGACCGCAAGCAAAGTGAAGTCATCCGCAAGCAGGAAGATCAGGTGGATGAATACGAAGATATGATCGGTACCTACCTTGTGCGCATCAACAGCCGCAACATGTCCGAGGAAGACAGCCGCGAAGCAACCAAGCTTCTGCATCTGATCGGTGACTTTGAACGCCTTTCCGACCACGCTGTCAGCATCATCGCTTCCATGGAAGAAATGGATGACAAAACCATCCACTTCTCCGAACAGGCAAACGAGGAACTTCGCGTCATGGGCGAGGCAGTTGCGGAGATCATGGACCTGACCTATACTGCATTCCGCGACAATGACCTGAAGGCCGCCGTTGCCGTCGAGCCTTTGGAAGAGGTCATCGACGAGTTGAAAGACAAAATGCGTGCAGGTCACATCCGCCGCGTGCAAAGCGGTGTTTGCACCATCGAGCTTGGCTTCATCTTCTCCGACCTTCTGACCAGTCTGGAACGCGTCTCCGACCACTGCGCAAGCATTGCCCGCTGCATCATCGAGATCTCCCATGACGGCCTGAGTGTCCATGAATACATGCGTGGGCTGGATGCAAATCAGCAGGCAGTTTTTGCAAACAACTTCCGCAGATTCCGCGAAAAGTACACCATCGCCGCAAACTGAAAAGATTGGTAACATACGAAACAAGTTTTGTGAAGCACTGTATATTCTTGTGAATATACAGTGCTTTTTATTCATGCTTTTTTTCATATACCCATATGCACAAAAAGCATATTATGCAAAATGAAATTTTAAATGACGAATATGTGATTGCAAAATGAAATGAAAATTCATCAAAAAAACCTTGAAAATTAAGCATTATTAAGGATATGCAAAACGTGCAGACGACTGATGGAATAATGAGCATTTTATGCTATTTATAATTAAGATAACATTAAGATATTAAAATGCCTATAGACATATGCGCATAAAGGGGTTACAATGTGGGCGTTCCGAAAGGAACAAACAAAATTTAACAGCGGAGGTTGAAGAAGGATGAATACGAGTCTGAAAGGTTTGCTGTTGGTTTTGGTGCTGATGCTGGTAATGACCTGCGTGATCCCTTATATCTACGCGGAAGTTACTGCTGAGGCAATCGCTTTGGACAGCATGACCACTGTGCGTGAAAACGCACAGAGCAGCAATGCTCATGTATGGATGGCGTTCGTGATGGCGATGATCGCATCTTTCAGTGTATTGCTTGCAAAGCGCTACGACGGCGCAAACGCCGTCACCTAATTTCACGATACGATTTCCAATCACCCCCTCTGGTTATCGTAAGTGTAAACCCCCATAAACGGCGAGCTGCACTCTCGCCGTTTTTTTGTATCAAAAAAGAAAACTCGGGAAAAGTATAGGGTACAATTCCTTTTTTAAATTGACGGAATTGAATCACAAACAAGGAGATTGCAACAATGAAAGGTTTTGCAATGCTGAAAATCGGCGCCACGGGTTGGGTGGAAAAGGAGATCCCCCAATGCGGTCCCATGGATGCCATCTGCAGACCCATCGCCCTTGCACCCTGTACCTCCGATATCCATACCGTCTGGGCAGGTGCCATCGGCGATCGGAAGGATATGATCTTAGGTCATGAAGCTGTGGGCGAAGTGGTGGAAGTGGGTTCCCTTGTCCGCGACTTTAAAGCAGGCGATCGGGTGCTGGTGTCCGCAATCACACCTGACTGGAATTCTTTACAGGCACAAAATGGCTATGCTATGCACTCGGGCGGCATGCTCGCAGGCTGGAAATTCTCCAACTTCAAAGATGGTGTTTTCAGCGAATACTTCCATGTCAATGATGCTGACGGCAACCTTGCACACCTGCCTGAAGGGATGGACCTTGGTGCGGCGTGCATGCTTTCGGATATGGTGCCAACAGGGTTCCACGGTGCGGAGCTTGCGGATATCGACTTTGGTGATAATGTCGCCGTCATCGGCATCGGTCCCGTTGGTCTTATGAGCGTGGCAGCTGCTGCCATCCGCGGCGCGGCAAACATCTACGCTGTGGGTTCCCGCAAAATCTGCGCCGATCTGGCGCTGGAATTTGGTGCGACGGATATCATCAATTACCGCCAGGGCAATATCGTCGATCAGATTATGGAAAAGACCCATGGCGAAGGCGTGGATAAAGTCATCGTCGCAGGCGGTGACAACGACACCTTTGCCCGGGCAATGACCATCTTAAAACCCGGCGGCATCATCGGCAACGTCAATTATCTGGGAGAAGGGGAGAGCATTTCCATCCCCCGTGTACAGTGGGGCTGCGGTATGGGGCATAAAACGCTGCGAGGCGGCCTGATGCCAGGCGGCAGACGAAGAAGCCAGATGCTGGCACGATTGATTCAGACAGGACGCATCCACCCCGAACGGCTGATCACCCATACCTTCCATGGTTTGGAAGGCGTGGAACAGGCACTGATGCTGATGAAGGATAAACCCCGTGATTTGATCAAACCCCTGGTACTGATCGACTGATATCGTTAGAAAAACGGCAGAGAAACCTGCCGTTTTTTGTGTGTAAAAGCAAAGTAAAAGAAAAGGGTTTCTGCGTGTGGACAGTTTTCCCATGTGCTATAATAGCTCATGTATGGAAATCAAAGGAAAGAGGGGAGCAGGATGAAACGCATCAAACGAATTCGGGTGGGACTTCGTACATTGAAAACAGCAGCGGCGGTCTTTCTTGCCATGGCATTGGCAAATGTGGTTGGCATGACATCCTCCCGTCTGATTTTTGCCATGCTGGGCGCCATCGCGGTGATGGAGCCTTCCATCAAAGAATCCATCGAGGCATGCCTGACGCAGCTTGTGGGCCTTACAAGCGGTGCCATTATCGGCGTATTGCTGATCCTTATGCATGTACCACCGTTGATCG
>JAGBGW010000254.1 GCA_017935825.1 Clostridia bacterium | reverse complement strand
GAACTGCACGCGGATGAGGCATGGCCTCATCCCTACAAGCACCTGTAGGGAACAGGCCATGCCTGTTCCGTAAACGCAGGGCTGTTCTCTTTGCAAGAATAAAAAACATATGAAGTTACCACAACGAAAATCACCCAGACTGCGCGATTATGATTATTCTTCTGCAAGAACGTATTTTGTGACCATTTGTACAAACGGTAAAACAAAATTGTTCGGTACGGTGGAAACACTGAATACGTATGGCTGCATTGCTGAAACAGAATTGCTTGCCTTGGAACAAAACTTCCAGGGGGTTCGTGTGGATCGATATGTTGTCATGCCAAATCATATTCATGCTTTGATTCGAATTGAAGGGGATAATCAGAATCAATCACTTTCATCCGTTGTCGGTAGCTATAAATCTGCAGTTTCCCGAAAAATACATACAATATCCCCCAATGTATCCGTCTGGCAAAAGTCGTATTACGACCATGTGATTCGAACGGAAGAATCTTATTTGAATATTTGGAAATATATTGACGAAAACCCGATTCGTTGGGAAAATGATGAATATTACTTGTAATAATCGGAGGATGTAACAATGTCTGAAATGAAACCTGCCTACAAACGCGTTCTTCTGAAACTGTCCGGCGAGGCACTCTCCGGCGGCGCAGGCGTGGGCTTTGATACTGAAGTTGTCGAGCGCATGGCAAACGTGATCGCACGCCTGTCCGCACTTGGCATCGAAGTTGCAGTGGTCAGCGGCGCAGGCAATTTCTGGCGCGGCCGCGATGCAAAGGGCATGGTGCGCACCAATGCTGACTACATCGGCATGCTGGGTACGCTTATGAACTGCCTGATGCTTTCCGATGCCATCGAGCGTGCAGGTGTCAAAACCTGCGTACAGTCCGCCATCGAAGTCAACCGTGTGGCTGAGACCTTCAACCGCAAGGATGCCATCAAGGCACTGGAAGAAGGACAGGTCGTTCTGTTTGCATGCGGCACCGGCGAGCCTTATTTCTCCACCGATACCACCTGCGCACTGCGTGCACTGGAAGTGGATGCAGAGGTCATCCTCGTTGCAAAGAACGGCGTGGAAGGTGTACTCACCGGCGACCCCAGAGACGGCGGCGATTATGAACTCATCCACGAGATCACCTATGACGAGCTTCTTGCCCGCGGCCTTGCTGTCATGGATGCAACCGCATTTGAAATGTGCCGTCAAAACGGCATGAAGATGCGCATCTTCGGCATGGACGACCTTGAAAACATCATCCGCGTTGCCTGCGGCGCAGACCTTGGCACCCGCGTGGACGTGTAATGGAAGAAGAAAAAGCAGATGATTTGCGTCATCTGCTTTTCTTTTTTATCCCAAAATTCCACGCTGTTGATTTTTTTCCTCCGATACGGTACAATATATGCAACATACCACGAACGTGATTTATAGGAGGTCCCTACCATGCCCGATGAACTGATGATTAAAACCGAAGATAGAATGAAAAAGGCCATCGCCGTACTGAAGGAAGAGTATCAGGCAATCCGCGCAGGCCGCGCAAATCCCCAGCTGCTCAACCGCGTTATGGTCGATTACTACGGCACGCCCACTCCGCTGCCCCAGATGGCAAACATCTCTGCACCCGACCCCAAGACGCTGATGATCACCCTGTGGGATATTTCCATGCTCAAGACCGTTGAAAAGGCCATCATGGCAAGCGAACTTGGCATCCATCCCTCCAACGACGGTAAGGTCATCCGCCTGCAGGTTCCCGATCTGACCGAAGAACGCCGCCGCGATCTTGGCAAGACCGTCAAGCAGAAGGCTGAGGAAGCAAAGGTTGCCATCCGCAACATCCGCCGCGATGCAGTTGAAAAGATCAAGAAGATGAAGAAAGACGGCGAACTTACTGAGGATGACCAGAAGCGCGAAGAGGAAGCCGTCCAGAAGCTGACCGACAAGTACGTCAAGGAAGTTGACGTGGTCGCAGCAGCCAAGGAAAAGGAGATCATGCAGGTCTGATGGATCTGAATCATCTTGTGCATTTGCCCCTGTCCGATGCAGTTACGCTTGCGCAGGATCAGGGCTATTGCGTGCAAATTCAACAAACCGCGCCGCCTCGCGGTCCCATTGACGGACAAGAACGCGTGGTGCGTGTAAAACTGGACGGTGAAACGCTGGTACTTACCACTGCGTTTTATGTCCGTGCAAAATAACAGGTAAATTACAGTTCGGTCGGGGTGTTTTCATCCCGACCGAATGGTATCTAAAACGTAAATTAAAAAAGAATTATCTTTTGAAGGAAGATTAGTGTTATGGCGCTTTCCGATCTGCTGCAAAAAAAGAATATGGTTCAACAGGATGAAACCCTCAATATTCCCCGTCACATTGCCTTTATCATGGACGGCAACGGCCGCTGGGCAAAGAAGCGCGGGCTGCCCCGCACGGCAGGGCATCGTGCAGGTGTGGAAACGCTGCGCCGCGTGATCCGCTTTTGTGGTAATATGGGTGTGGAGGCTGTGACCTTCTATGCCTTCTCTACGGAAAACTGGAAGCGCCCCACCGAAGAGGTGGAAACGCTGATGAACCTTGTGGTGGAGTTTTTTCGCTCCGAGATCGATGAATTGGTGGCGGAAGGTGCTGTCATCCGCATCATCGGTTCCCGTCTTGGTGTGCCGCAAAAGGTGCTTGAAACCATTGAACAGGCACAGGAAAGAACGTGCGACAACCACGGCATCATCGTCAACATCGCCTTCAACTACGGCGGTCGTATGGAGATCACCGAAGCCGTAAAAGAAATTGCACTTAAAGTTTGTGCAGGTGAGCTTACCATCGACGAGATCACTGAGCAGACCATCTCCGATCACCTTTATACCGCAGGTGTCTGTGACCCCGACTTGGTGGTGCGCACCAGCGGCGAACAGCGCATCAGCAATTTTTTGCTGTATCAAAGCGCCTACGCGGAATACATGTTCCCCGAAACGGCCTGGCCCGATGTGGACGAGGAATTTTTGATGGATATGATCCGCGCTTACAATGGACGTGACCGTCGCTTTGGCGGCGTAAAATAAGGAGGCAACGTATGAAGAGAGTTGCTGTATTGGGTTCAACAGGCTTTATCGGCCGCCAGACGCTGGATGTGGTGGATTGCTCGGGCGGCGAGCTTTCCGTCGGCGCCCTGACCGCCCATAAAAATGTGGATCTGTTTTTGGAACAGGTGCATAAATACCGCCCTAAAATCGCAGGTATGACCGACCTTGCCGCGGCGGAAAAAGCCCGTCCCCATATCCCCGAGGGTGTGAAATTCATCGCAGGTGAGGAAGTTCTGACCGCCGCCGCAGGCAGTGACGATGTGGATATCGCGCTTGCCGCCATCGTGGGCATCGCAGGTCTTCCTTCCGTCATGGCTGCCATCGAAGCAGGTCACGACGTGGCACTTGCAAACAAAGAGGCATTGGTCACGGGCGGTGCGCTTGTCACCTCCGCCGCAAAGAAAAACGGCTGCGCGCTGCTCCCCGTGGACAGCGAACATTCCGCAATTTTCCAATGTCTGCAAAATGATGCAAATAAACGCGGCCTTTCGCGTATCCTTTTAACGTGCTCGGGTGGTCCTTTCCGCACCTGGGCAAAGGAAGACATCGCCCGTGCCAAGGCAAGCGATGCCTTGAAGCACCCCACCTGGAGCATGGGTGCCAAGATCACCATCGACTCGTCCACCTTGATGAACAAGGGTCTTGAGATCATCGAAGCAGGCTGGCTCTTTGATGTCACAGGCGATCAGATCGAGGTCGTGGTGCATCCCCAGAGTATCATCCATTCCATGGTGGAATTTTCCGACAATTCCGTGCTGGGTCAGCTGGGCAATGCGGATATGCGCATCCCCATCCAGTACGCACTGCGTTACCCCAATCGTGTGGATTCCCCTGCGGCAAAGCTTGATCTGTTTGCACTGAAAGCTTTGACCTTCGAACAGCCCGATACCGATCGCTTCCCCTGCCTGAAGCTTGCGCGGCAGGCCATGGCGGCAGGCGGTCTTGCACCCACCGTGCTCAATGCTGCAAACGAAGTGGCGGTGGATGCCTACCTGCACGATCAAATCGGCTTCTACGATATCCCGGCATTGGTGGAGGATATGCTGGGTCGCGCCGAAGCCGCCGCACCTGCGGAAAATATCGCCGCGGTTTACGAGACCGACGCAGTTATTAGATTTGCGGCAGCTGCTGCCATCAGGAGGTAATTTTCTTTGAATTTCAGTTCCATCTGGTCCATCCTTGTTTCCCTTTTCATCATCAGCATTTTCATCGTTGTGCATGAATGGGGACATTACATCACAGGCAAAAAACTGGGTTTTCAGATCGATGAATTTGCCATCGGCATGGGTCCCAAGATTTTTGGCTGGAAGAGGGGAGAGACCGAGTTTTCCATCCGCTGCATCCCTGCAGGCGGCTTCTGTCGTTTTGCAGGTGAGGACGAGGATGACGGCGGCGACAACCCCCGTGCCATGAACAACCGCCCTGCCTGGGCGCGCATGATCATGACGGCGGCAGGTTCGATCATGAACATCCTCTTTGCCATCATCCTTGCCATCGCGACCTTTGCGATTTTCGGTCAGCTTCAAATCGACGACAGCGCCTATGTCTATGAAGTGGTGGCGGATTCTCCTGCCTACGCGGCAGGTCTGCAGTACGGTGATAAGATCGTCTCCTTCGACGGACAGCAAATCACCACCGTCGACAGCGCGGTGAATGTCATCGCCCAAAGTGATGGCGAACCTGCCCAGCTTATTGTTGAAAGAAACGGCGAGCGCATCGCCTTGCAGATCGCACCCGAATACAGCGAAGAATACGATTCCTACAAAGTGGGCGTGTCGCTTTCCCAGGGACAGATTAGAGTCAAGCTTACCTTTTGGGAATCCGTTCGCGAAGGCTTCCTTCTTGTTTGGGAGACCATCGTTGCCATCTTTGCGTTCCTTCGAAATCTGTTCGGCAGCCTGTTCCGCAAGCTTTTTGTGGATTCTTCCCTGACAGTGGAAGGCACCGGCGATGTGATGAGCATCGTGGGCGTGGTTGGCATCATGTCCTTTGCCGTGCGGGAAAATGTGGAGCTTCTGCTTTGGCTTGCGGTGACCATCAGTGCAAACCTCGGCGTGATGAACCTTCTGCCCATCCCTGCGCTGGACGGCTCCCGACTGCTGTTCCAGTTCTATGAACTTGTCACCCGCCGCCGCGTCAAGCCCGAACACGAAGGTCTGGTGCATCTGATCGGCTTTGCATTGTTCATGGCGCTGTTCGTGGTGCTTGGCATCCGCGACGTGATGCGCTTTATCGGTTAATTATCGGAGGAAAAACTTATGGCATCCAAACGTTCCATTATGGTAGGTAACGTCAAGGTGGGCGGCGGTGCGCCCATCAGCATCCAGTCCATGTGCAATACACCCACCGATGATGTGGAAAAAACCGTCGCCCAGATCCTTGCTTTGGAGCAGGAGGGCTGCGAAATCATCCGCGTTGCCGTGCCCGACATGAAGGCGGCAGAAGCACTGCGCTCCATCGTGGATCAGATTCATATTCCCCTTGTGGCTGACATTCATTTTGACTGGCGGCTTGCTGTGCGTGCGGCAGAATGCGGCGCATCCAAGCTGCGCGTCAACCCCGGCAACATCGGCGGACAGCAAAACGTGCGCCGCGTGGTGGATGCCGCCCGTGCCCATGGCATTCCCATCCGCGTGGGTGTCAACGCAGGTTCTTTGGAAAAGGAACTGCTTGAAAAATACGGCCCCACCCCCGAAGCCATGGTGCAAAGCGCACTGACCCATCTGAAAATGTTGGAAGACTGCGGTTTCTACGATGCTGCCGTCTCTTTGAAAGCATCCACCGTTAAGACCACCGTGGATGCAAACCGCCTGATGGCAAAGACTTCCGACGTGCCGCTTCATATCGGCGTGACGGAAGCAGGTACCAAGAATATGGGTATCTTAAAGTCCGCTGTTGGCTTGGGTGCCTTGCTGATGGACGGCGTGGGCGACACGTTGCGCGTGTCGCTGACCGACGATCCCATTGAAGAGATTCGCGCGGCAAAGAACATCCTTCGCGCCGCAGGCATCCGCCGCGATGGGGTGGAGGTGGTCTCCTGTCCCACCTGCGGCAGAACCAAGATCAACCTGACCGCCATCGCACAGGAAGTGGAGCGCCGCGTAGCATCCATCGACGTGCCGATGACCGTGGCCGTCATGGGCTGCGTGGTCAATGGCCCCGGCGAAGGCAAGCATGCCGACGTGGGCATGGCAGGCGGTGTGGACAGCGCCGTGTTCTTCCGCCATGGCGAAATTCTTCGCACCTTCCACGGCTCCACCGAAGAAATCATCGAAGAATTCATGACTGAAGTCCACAAGACCGCGGACGAATTTCGCGACTGATACGAATGTATTTCAATACGAAAGCGAGGTGACGCGCTTTGCAGAAAGAAGAAAACAGAACATTTTTTGAGATCGCCCGCCTTTCCGGCATCGATGCAGGTGTCATGAGCCTTGTACTGCGCGGCGCATCCCTTGACGTGGAAAAAAAGACCCTCACCGTGCAGGTGGAAGCATCGGGCGAGGTGGATGAAGCATCCGCCCGCGCCGTGCGCGAAGCCATCGAAGAGGCAGTGCAGGGCGTAAAAGTGCAGATCGACTGGACGAAGAAGGACAAGGTGGCGTTCCATGCCAAGACCGTCCTTGCCATGAAAGACCAGCTTATCGACTATGCCGATTCCAAAACACGCTGCCGTCATATTCTGGAAACATCGGACTGGCGTGCCGATGAGGCAGGGAACCTGGTCATCGTGCCCCGTCTGCCCGATGCCCATGTGATTTTGCAAAAGAAAAAGTGCGACGAGATCCTGACCTCCTGGATCGCACATCGCTTTGACGGTGCAACACAGGTCCTCATCGCAGAAGCCGTCACCGATTCCGAGCCCGACTTTGACCAGATCGCCCGCGATGTGGTCATGCGCGCCGCCAAGGAAGCGGAAAAGAGAAAAAAGAAAAAGAAGGAAGGTCCCAAGCTTCTTCTTGGTCAAAAGCTTTCCGAACAAAAACTTGTCTCCATAGAAGATATCAACGAGGGCAGCGGTACCGTTGTGCTGCAGGGTGATGTCTTTGAACTGGAACAGCGTGAGACCCGAGGCGGCAGAATCGAGATCAAATTCTCCATCACCGACTACAACGCATCCTGCACCTGCAAGTGCTATATGGATGCTGAAATGTCCAAAAAACTTTTGGAAGACCTGAAGATCGGCACATCCCTTCGCGTCCGCGGCGACTGCGGCTACGACCGCTTTGACCGTGAATGCGTGGTGGTGGTGCACGACATCATGGCGCTTTTGAGCAGCAAGCGTAAGGACGATGCGGAAACAAAACGTGTGGAGCTTCATCTTCATACCAAGATGAGCAACATGGACTCCGTCGTGGGCATCAAGCAGGCCTTTGCACAGGCAAAAGCCTTTGGACATACCGCCCTTGCCATTACCGACCACGGTGTCATTCAGGCCTATCCCGATGCCTACTGGGCATCCAAGTCCACAGGTGTCAAGTTTCTTGCAGGCATCGAAGCCTATCTTGTGGACGACGAAGTCAGCGAGCAGGAGGCACATCAGTTCCCCATCAACGGCCGCTACTGTGTCTTCGATATCGAGACCACAGGTCTTGATGCAGGTGCCGATACCATCATCGAGATCGGCGCCGTCATCGTGGACAATGGTGAGATTCGCGAACGCTACAATTCCTTCGTCAATCCCCTTCGTCCCATTCCCGAAAAGATTCAAAAGCTGACGGGCATTGACGATTTCATGGTCAAAAATGCACCCACCATCGAACAGGTACTGCCCGAATTCCTTGCATTTGCAGGCGATGCACCCTTTGCGGCGCATAACGCCTCCTTCGACGTGGGCTTCATCGACGTTGCCTGCAGAAGACTTGGACTTGAACAGAAAAGAAAATACGTGGACACGCTGGCACTTTCCCGTCAGCTGGTGCCCGAACTTCGCGGTCATAAGCTGAACCACCTGACCAAGCACTTCAATGTGGACTTGGAAAACCACCACCGCGCCGTGGACGATGCACTTGCATGCGCCCATATTATGCTGTGCCTGTTTGACAAGGTCAGAGAGCTTGGCGGCGAATACGTGGCGGACGTCAAGACCCGCATTGACAAGTCCCAGCTGGTCTCCGCACTGGATTCCCACCACGTGGTGCTCTTTGCAAAGAATCAGGATGGTCTGCGCGACCTGTATGAACTGATCACGGAAAGCCACCTGCAGTACTTCTACCGCCGTCCCCGCATGCCCAAGAGCCGCATTGCCGCACTGCGCGAGAATCTTCTGATCGGTTCCGCCTGCGAAAACGGCGAGGTCTACACTAGCGTGCGCAGGGGAGATAGCGAGGAAGAGCAGCTTCGCATTGCATCCTTCTACGATTATCTGGAAATTCAGCCTGACGGCAACAACATGTTCATGGTGCGAAACGGCACGGTTTCTTCCGTGGAAGACCTGCACGACATCAACCGTCAGATCATCGCCCTTGCAGACAAGCTGGGTAAGCCCGTCTGCGCCACGGGTGACGTTCACTATCTGGAACAGACCGACGCCTATTTCCGTGAGATCCTGCAGTATTCGCAGGGTTACTCCGACATCGGCGAGGATCGTTCGCTGTACTACCGCACCACGCAGGAGATGCTGGATGAATTCGCCTATCTGGGTGACGAACTTGCACGCCGCGTGGTCATCGACGAACCCCGTGCCATTGCCGACAGCATCGAGAGCATCGTGCCCATCCCCGAAGGCCTGCATCCGCCCATCATCGATGGCTCCGACGAACAGATTCGCGAGATGGCATGGAAGCGCTGCCACGAGTGGTACGGCGAAAACGTGCCCGAGATCGTGCACAAGCGACTGGAACGCGAGCTCAACAGTATCATTTCCAACAACTATTCCGTTTTGTACCTGATCGCCCAAAAGCTGGTCACCAAGTCCCTGTCCGATGGCTATCTGGTCGGCTCCCGTGGCTCGGTCGGCTCCTCGTTTGCCGCCACCATGTGCTCCATTACGGAAGTTAACCCCCTGGCGCCCCACTATCGCTGCGAGAAGTGCTGCTTCTCCGACTTCGATGTGGATTCCGAGACCTATGCAGTTGGTCCCGACCTGCCAAGGCGCAAGTGTCCCGTCTGCGGTGAGGAACTCATCCGCGACGGCTACGAGATTCCCTTTGAAGTTTTCCTTGGCTTCAAAGGCGACAAGGTCCCCGATATCGACCTGAACTTCTCCGGTGAATACCAGCCCCGTGCCCATGCCTATACCGAAGAGATTTTCGGCAAAGGACAGGTCTTCCGCGCAGGTACCGTCGGCACCATTGCGGACAGAACTGCGTTTGGCTATGTGCGCCACTATCTGGAAGATAACGGCAAAGCGGCATCCCAGGCGGAAATTCGCCGCTTGACCATCGGCTGTACCGGTATCAAACGTACCACCGGTCAGCACCCCGGCGGCATCGTCGTACTGCCCAAGGGCGAGGATATCAACCGCTTTACGCCCCTGCAGCACCCGGCGGACGATACCAAGACCAGCATCATCACAAGCCACTTTGAATTCTCTGACATGCACGATACCCTGGTCAAGCTGGACATTTTGGGTCACGTTGACCCCACGGTCATCCGTGCCTT
>JAGBGW010000253.1 GCA_017935825.1 Clostridia bacterium | reverse complement strand
CCCGGCAGCTGTTCTGATCAAGAAGGCATGCGGCATCGAGTCCGGTTCCGGCGATCCCAACCGTACCAAGGTTGCAACCATCACCAAGGCACAGGTTTCCGAGATCGCTAAGACCAAGATGCCCGATCTGAACGCAGTTACCCTTGAGGCAGCTGAGAGCATGATCGCTGGTACCGCACGTTCCATGGGCGTTACCGTCGTAGACTGAGCGGGAGGTATATATAAATGAAACACGGCAAGAACTATAACGAATCTGTAAAGCTTTACGATAAGGCTACCCAGTACGATCCCGCTGAGGCAATTGAGCTTGCACTCAAGAGCGCAAAGGCTAAGTTCGACGAAACCCTCGAGCTTTCCATCCGCCTTGGTGTTGACTCTCGTCACGCTGATCAGCAGGTTCGCGGTACTGTCGTTCTGCCTCACGGCACCGGCAAAACCGTTCGCGTTCTGGTTATCGCTAAGGGCGAAAACGCAGCAGCAGCAGAAGCAGCTGGTGCAGACTTCGTCGGCGCAGAGGATATGATCCAGAAGATCCAGTCCGAGAACTGGTTCGACTTCGACGTTTGCGTTACCACTCCCGACATGATGGGTCTGGTTGGCCGTCTGGGTCGTGTGCTTGGTCCCAAGGGCCTGATGCCCAACCCCAAGTCCGGCACCGTTACCACCGATGTTACCCGCGCAATCTCCGAGATCAAAGCTGGTAAGGTTGAGTATCGTGTTGACAAGACCAACATCGTACACGTACCGATCGGTAAGGTTTCCTTCGGTCAGGAAAAGCTTGTTGAGAACATGGACGCACTGATGGATGCAGTGATCAAGGCTCGTCCCGCAGCAGCAAAGGGTACCTACCTTCGCTCCGTCGTCGTATCCACCACCATGGGCCCTGGCATCAAGATCAACGGCCTTCGCTTCACCAACAAATAATTGTTGACAAGCGAGTAGAAATCTGCTAATATAATACTGTTGCGAATATCGCTACTGCCATACCGGAGACAGCAGGTGCTTCCAGCGTAAATCCTGCCGAGGTTGCAAGGCAAACATATTAGAGTGTTTGTACGCCCTTGTGCCCATCCGGCATGAGGGCGTATTTGTTTCGAATTTTTCAAGGAGGTGAACTCATGGATAAGTTTCCCGCTTCTCGTAACAGCGCGAACAAGACCGGCGTGGTCGACAGCATCATCGATAAGCTGTCCCGTGCACAGGGTGTCGTTCTGATTGAATACCGCGGACTTACCGTGACTGAGGACAACGCTCTTCGTGCAAAGTGCCGTGAGGCAGGCGTTGAGTACCGTGTCCTTAAGAACACGATGATCAAGAGAGCTTGCGAAGCTCTTGGCATCGAGGGCCTGGATGCATTCCTGGAAGGTCCTACCGCAGTGGCTTTTGGCTACGAAGATCCCATTGCTGCAGCTCGCGTTATGGACGAGTTTACTTCTTCCAGCAAGAAGGCTGAGATCAAGGCCGGTCTGGTTGGCAAAGAAGTTTACAACGTCGCACAGGTTAAGGCTCTGGCAGCACTCAAGAGCAAGGAAAACGTTGTTGGCCGTCTGCTTGGTACTCTCAATGCACCCATCCGCAAGTTTATCCTTACCCTCAAACTGGCTTCCGAAAAAGACGTACAGGAAGCATAACACTATTGCATCATAACCAAAATACCACGGAGGTAAATTAAAATGACTAAAGTTGAAATCATCGAAGCCATCAAAGAGATGAGCGTTCTGGAACTGTCTGATCTGGTCAACGAGCTCGCTGAGATTTTCGGCGTAGACCCCAACGCAACCATGGCTGTTGCTGGCGCACCCGCAGCAGGCGGCGCAGCAGCTGCTGAAGAAGAGAAGACCGAGTTTGACGTAATCCTTGCAGCAGCAGGCGCTGAGAAGATCAAGGTTATCAAGGTTGTTCGCGAGATCACCGGTCTTGGTCTGAAGGAAGCTAAGGAAGTTGTTGACAACGCTCCCAAGGCAGTCAAGGAAGGCGCTTCCAAGGAAGACGCTGAGGCTATCAAGGCTAAGCTCGAAGAAGTCGGCGCACAGGTCGAGATTAAGTAAGTTAATCTTACCGAAACACAAACGAATTCTGGGAGGTGGCACACCATGGCCAACTATTGCGAAATCTGCGGTAAGGGCATGATGTCTGGCAACCACGTCAGTCATTCTCATCACAAGACCCGCCGCACCTGGAAGCCCAACATTCAGCGTGTTCACGCAATTGTTGACGGCACTCCTCGTACTTTGCACGTATGCACCCGTTGCCTCAGAAGCGGCCGCGTGCAGCGTTCCATCTAATTTAAGTTAGATCAAAAAAACCTTCGGAGAAATCCGAAGGTTTTTTCTTTTTACAAAAACGGGGAGCGGAGCGCCGGATTTGCCGGGAAATGTGGAAAAATCCTCCAAATCATCTGCGATCAAATCCTGAAATGTTTTCTACTACTTTATATAGCATTTTTGTTTATTTTCAGGCAGAATATGTGGTACTTGATTGAAACCGAAAAATGCTGTATGATAAAGGCGTATATTCCTGTCAATAAGGAGGAAATGCCAAATGCCGGCACGGATAGAAAATGAACTGGGTAAGATCAATTTCTCTGATCTTGCAATCGCCTCTTTGGCTGGACTGACTGCCGTTGAATGCTACGGTGTGGTTGGTATGGCTTCTACCAAGGCCACCGATGGTTTGATTGAGCTGCTCAAAAGAGAGAACCTTGCACGCGGTGTGAAAGTCACCACGTCCAACGACAGCGTTATGATCGATCTTTATGTGATCGTGGAATACGGCATCTCGATCAATGCTGTCTGCACCAGCGTTCTGGATACCATTCGTTATAAGGTCGAAACGCTGATGGGCATCCCCGTAACCAATATTCATGTACATGTTCAGGGTGTGCGTGTATAAGACGCTGATCTGGAAAGGAATCTATTCTCATGGTTGAAAAGATAAATGCGGCTCTGCTGCGCGATATGTTTGCAGCAGGCGCTGCACTGCTGGACGAAAATAAGGTGGGCGTTGACGCAATGAACGTCTTCCCCGTACCCGATGGTGACACCGGTACCAATATGTCCATGACGCTGAACGCTGCTGCCGCAGAGATGATGGCATGCAAGGAAGAAACCGTCAAGGCAATCGCAGGCTCCATGGCTCGTGGCGCACTGCGCGGTGCACGCGGTAACTCCGGCGTTATTACTTCCCAGATTTTTCGCGGCTTTGCAAAAGGCCTTGAAAATGTGAAGGAAGCAGATACCGCTGCATTTGCTGCTGCACTTCAGATGGGCGTCGATATGGCTTACAAGGCCGTTATGAAGCCCCGCGAAGGTACCATTTTGACCGTTGCAAAGGCAGCTGCTGAGGCTGCTGTAAAGCTTGCCCGCCGCGAGAAGGACTTCTCTGTGTTCATGCAGAAGGTCATCGATGCAGGCGACAAGATGCTTGCAAAGACCCCCGAAATGCTCCCTGTTCTGAAGGAAGCAGGCGTGGTCGATGCAGGCGGCAAGGGCCTGATGATCATCTACAGCGGTTTCAAGCAGGCAATCGATGGCGGCGGCAACTTCCACTTTGATTTTGAGCCTATCCAGGCAGAACCCCTGCCGACTGCAGCTTCCATGGAAGGCATCAGCACCGCGGATATCGAGTTTGGTTACTGCACCGAATTCTTTGTTGTCCATCTGAGACCTGAAGTTACGGAAGAATTGCGCGAAAGCTTCACTCAGCATCTGATGAAGATCGGTGACAGCGTGGTCGTTGTCGGTGACGATGAACTTATCAAGGTTCACGTACATACCAATGACCCCGGCAAGGCACTGCAGTGGGCACTTCGTATGGGCGAACTGTCCCATGTGAAGATCGACAATATGCGCGAGCAGCACAGAACCCTTGCAAGCGACGGCAACATCACGGAGATGCCCAAACCCGAACCTCCCAAGAAGTACGGTATGGTCACGGTCGTTGCAGGCGATGGTCTTGCAAGCGTGTTTACCGATATCGGCGTAGACTATGTGGTCGAAGGCGGTCAGAGCATGAACCCCTCCATCGACGACATCGCAAGCGCTGTGGAAAAGGTCAATGCAGAAAATGTATTCGTGTTCCCCAACAACTCCAACGTTATTCTTGCTGCCCAGCAGGCAAAGCAGCTGGTTGAGGATAAGAACCTGATCATCATCCCCACCAAAACTGCTCCCCAGGGCATCGCGGCTGCACTTGCTTTTATGGAAGATGCAGAGCCCGAAGATAATGAAGCAGAGATGCTGGAAGCGATCACCTACGTTTCCACCGGTATGGTCACCTACGCTGTGCGTGATACCCATTACAACGGTCTGAACATCCGCAAGGGCGACATCATTGGCTTGAGCGACGAAGGCATCTGCGCAGTGGGTAAGGATCTTCCCACCGTGGCACAGGAACTTCTTGCAATCATCACCAACGAAGATAAGGGTATGATTACCGGCTTCTATGGTGAGGAAGTAAGCGAGGATGATGCAAACGCACTGTGCGAGAAGATCGCAGAGCGATTTGAAGACCTTGAGTGCGAGATGCACCGTGGCGGTCAGCCGCTTTACTACTACATTTTCTCAGTTGAGTAATTATTTCAAAAGGAGTCGGGCGCGGCTGCAAATAAGCGGTTTTGTCCGCTCCTTTTGGTATCAAGTGAATTTGAACGGAGGGCTCCAATATGGATATGCCTGTTTCCCGCATCAAGGGAATAGGGCCCAAGCGTGTGCAAGCATTGTCGAAAATGGGTATTTCTACCTGCGGCGATCTTGTTCGTTACGCACCTGCGGACTATCGAGATACAAGAATACAGACCAATATTGCCCGTCTTAGCTACGGGCAAACGGCTGTTTTTACGGCAAAAGTGGTTGGTGCACCGCGTCTTTCGCGTATGCCCGGTCGCCGCATTTCTGTTACCCGGGTACGTCTTGCAGATGAAACGGGTCAGATTGATGCGATTTATTTTAACCAACCGTATATCAAAAACACACTTAAGGCAGATACTGTCTGGCGCTTTTGCGGCAAGGTAGGCAAGTATAATGCACTTTGTGTGATTAACCCTGAGTTTGATGCACCTGCAAGAGAAGATTCTGCAACCATGACACCTGTGTACCGTTTGCCTTCCGGCATTTCGCAGAAAATGATGCGCGGCTTTGTGGCAGAGGCACTGGATCAGATGGAACATCCTGCAGAGACGCTGGACAGTATTGTGCTGCATGACTATAGCCTGATGCCGCTGGATCAGGCCATTTATCGTCTGCATTTTCCACGTGATGAACGGGAGATGCAGGAGGCCGTGCGTCGTTTCTCTTTCGAGGAACTGCTCAATTTCCAGATCGCTATGGCCATGCGTCGTCAGCAGCGCGTAAATGCCAAGACCGGTCAGGGGATCCACACCAACTGGCAGGCAGTGGATGAGCTGATTGCCTCGCTTCCTTATGAATTGACACGTGCCCAGATGCTGACTGCATCCGAGGTGCTGGATGATATGGCAAATTCCGTGCCCATGAACCGCTTGATCCAGGGTGATGTGGGCAGCGGCAAGACCATTATTGCGGCAATTGCCATGTTCTCTGCTGCGCTTGCAAAGCGACAGGCCATCTTCATGGCGCCCACGGAGATTTTGGCACAGCAGCAGTATCAGACACTGTGCAAACTTTACGAGCCTTTTGGCATCAAGGTTGCACTGCTGACCGGTTCTACCCCCAAGGCAGAACGCCGCAATTTGGTGCGCGGCATTGCAGCGGGTGAATGGCAGGTCATCGTTGGTACCCATGCTGTATTTGGACGTGATGTGATCTACCATCGTCTTTCTTTGGTTGTCACTGATGAGCAGCATCGCTTTGGCGTTGCACAGCGCACCATGGCTGCGGCAAAGGGTGAGATGCCTCATACACTTGTTATGAGTGCAACACCTATTCCGCGTTCTCTTGCACTGGTGTTGTATGCTGACCTTGATATTTCCATCATCAATGAGCTGCCTCGCGGCAGAAAGCCTGTCAAGACCCGTATTGTGCCTGCCTACAAGCGCAGCGATATGTACGGTTTTGTTCGCGACCATGTCCGCGATGGTGAAAAGTGCTATGTGGTATGTCCTCTTGTGGAGGAATCTGATGTCATTCATGCAAGAAGTGCACAGGAAACGTTTGAAGAACTTTCCCAACGCATGCCTAAGGGTACGGTTGCACTGCTGCATGGCAAGATGAATGCCAAAAAGAAGGAAGAAACCATCAACGCCTTTGCTCATGGTGATATTCGAGTGCTGGTTTCTACTACGGTGGTGGAAGTTGGCATGGATGTGCCGGAGGCAACCATTATGGTCGTTGAAAATGCCGAGCGTTTTGGTCTTGCACAGCTGCATCAGCTGCGCGGACGAGTGGGCAGAAATGATAAAGAGGGTTGGTGTTTCCTGGTCAGTGAAGATGAAGGCCGTCCCGCAATAGAGCGATTGAATGTGCTGACTCAGTCCAATGATGGTTTTGAGATCGCTTCCCGTGACCTTGCACTGCGCGGCCCCGGTCAGATGCTTGGCACCAGCCAGCACGGCACCATGGACGATGGCATCATGCACCTTGTGCAGGATATCGAACTGGTCAAGCAGACCCATGATGCGGCGCAGAGTCTGATGCTGCGCGAAGATGTGCAGGCACACAATATCATTTCCCATGCGCTGTCCATATTTGAGAAAAAGAGCAGCCACGTGGTGCTGAACTGATGCCATGCAGGAATTGATTTTTGCAGAACCGACGCTGTCCATGCAGCATGAGATCGAGTCGTATCGCAATGAGCATTTTGCAAATGGCGAACATGAGATCTATGGTGGTGCATGGATGGAGCGTGTAAGCCGTTATACAGACTGGCTGCAGTTGGTGCGTGCAAATGCCCATCCGCAGACGGTCAATCCCAGCTGGGTACCTTCTTCGATGTTTTGCGTGTTGCGCAAAGAGGACAATGCACTGATTGGTATGGTGGATATTCACCACCGTTTGAACGACTTTTTGCGTGCAAGCGGCGGGCATATCAGCTACAGCGTGCGACCTTCCAAACGCAACCGCGGATATGGTGCGCAGATTTTGCATATGGCGCTGGAATTTTGTGCGCAGCAGCTTTCCATCGAACAGGTAACTGTCAGCTGTGCCACGAACAACTATGCTGCAATTGCTACTATTGAGCACAACGATGCGGTACCGGTACGGGAATTTCAGCATGCAAACGGACGTTTGATGGCGGAATACCGCATTGATGTAGCGCAGCATATGAAGGCCTATACAAGAAGGCAAAAGAGCACGCTGTATCCCAAGTTTACGTTGAAAAATGGTGTGCGCGCATCCATTCGCACAGTGGATGTCAACGATGCCCGTTCACTTTTGGAACTGTTCCGCAGTGTGGAGCGGGAAAGCTTTTTTGTGACCCGTGAACCGGATGAGCATCGCATCACAGTAGAAGACACTGTCAATACCATTGAAACGGTGCTGGATGATGCAAAACGCACCTGGCTTGTAGCAGAGGTGGATGGACGCATCGTTGCCCGCTGCAGCGTGAATCGTTCCCGCAAGGGAGAGCGATTCAGCCATATTGCTGCAGTGGAGATCGAAGTGCTTCGTGCCTATTGGAATATGGGGCTTGGCACCATGATGATCGACTATGCATTGGGCTGGGCGGATCAGAATGGTTACGAGCGCGTGCATATCTTCCTCAATGCTTCTGATGAAAGAACGCTGCATGTGTTCCAAAAGTTTGGCTTTGAGATCGCAGGTCGTCTGGAAGAAGCGTATCGCTATCCCGATGCGACTTATGCGGATATGCTGATGCTTTCCATGAAACTGTAAAAGAAAAAACGCTTCGATTTTTCGAAGCGTTTTTTTATATGCCGTTTTATTCGCCTTTTTTCTTAGGTGTTTCAACGAAAGTGACGATATCGTCAAATTCCATTCTGCGTTTTGTTCTGGGTTCTGCCTTTTTGCCGTAGCCAAGCGCAAGCACAAGGCGTACTTTGCAGCCGTTGGGCAGATTCAGCAGTTCCCGCAGTTTTTTATCGGAGAACCAGCCGATGATGCAGGAGTCGATGCCCATCGTGCGTGCGCAGAGCATCATATGCGCGGCAGCGATGCCGATATCCATCTGGGCAAAGCTGTGTCCGCCTATGCCGGAAGCCACGGTCTGCTTTAAATTTGTGGTCTGTTCGCAGATGATGATAAACGCAGGTACCTGGTCAGTAAAACGATTCATGCCCATGCCCTGCATGCATTTGGCAGTTTTGCCAACCAGATCGCCTTCGTGCACCACAAAAAAGCGCCAAGGCTGGATGTTGCAGGCGGAAGGGGACAGGCGACCTGCCTCCAAAATGGTGCAAAGGTCCTCTTTTTTGACGGGACGGTCTGTATATTCACGGCAGCTTTCGCGTGCACGGACAAGATCGATAAAGCGCATGGATCGCTCTCCTTTATATGCAAACAAAAATCATAATCAACGTATTTAGTATACCGAAAAATGAGGCCTGTGTCAAAACCAAGAAGAAGCTGCGGGAACGAAGGTGTCATTCCTGCAGCTTCTTGCAAGTGTCTTATTTTAACGCTTGTTTAGCGGTTGCTGTAATTCTTCTCGACGGATTCGATCATCTTTTTGACCATGCCGCCGCCGATGGAACCTGCTTCGCGGCTGGTCAGTTCGCCGT
>JAGBGW010000252.1 GCA_017935825.1 Clostridia bacterium | reverse complement strand
GTGAGCTGCTTCATACTCATACTTTCCATCGGGAGAAACAAGGACGCTGGTCATCATGGCAAGGGAGCCGAATGCAGTTGCTGCCATGTCGCTCATGACGTCGCCGTCATAGTTTTTGCATGCCCAGATGACACCGCCCTCACTGCGAACAATACGAGCAACAGCATCGTCGATAAGGGTATAGAAGTACTCGATGCCTGCTTCGTCAAAAGCAGCTTTGTATTCTTCGTCAAATACGCGCTGGAAAATATCGCGGAACTGACCGTCGTACTGCTTGGAGATGGTGTCCTTTGCGGCAAACCAGATATCCTGCTTCTTATCCAGTGCAAAGTTAAAGCATGCACGGGCAAAGCTTTCGATGGATGCATCCAGATTGTGCATGCCAAGTACCACACCGCCTGCCTTAAAATCGTGGACAAGCTCTTTGCGTACGGTGCCATCCTCTGCGGTAAAGACAAGTTCCACCTTGCCGGGACGATCGATGACCATTTCGCTGTCGCGATAGATGTCACCATAGGCATGACGTGCGATGGTGATGGGCTGCTTCCAGCCGGGGATCAGGGGCTCGATACCCTCTGCAATGATGGGTTCACGGAACACGGTGCCGTCCAGCATGGCGCGAAGGGTGCCGTTGGGGCTCTTGTACATGGCCTTCAGGTTATACTCGGTCATGCGCTGTGCATTGGGCGTGATGGTGGCGCACTTGACACCAACGCCGTACTTTTTGATTGCATTTGCCGCATCCACAGTGACCTGATCGTCGGTTTGGTCACGATAAGGCAGACCAAGGTCATAGTATTCGCTCTTCAAGTCAACGAAAGGCGTGATCAGTTTATCTTTGATCATCTGCCAGAGGATTCTGGTCATTTCGTCGCCGTCCATCTCGACGATGGGTGTGGTCATCTGAATTTTTGCCATCTTAGAGTACCTCCAAATAATGATAAGATTTGGTAAATGCTTCAATTACTATGTCGTTGTGTGTTGCAAGTGCATCCACGCTGCGGCGCAGATGTGCTGCGCTTTGAATAAAGAGAATCGATTCCACAGGAAAACCTCGTTCCAGCAATCCACACTGCACAGCCTGTGCACCTTCACCACACAAAAGCACGATTTGAACGTGTTCTGCTGCAATATGACCAAGTGCTTTATTCTTTTGCAGGGAATCTGTCAAAGAATTTTTGAAAGACCCAAGAATCGCAATTTTCCGACCGGGAATATCATCCAGAATTTCAAGGTCTCTTTGAAAGTCAGCCAAAGTTGCAACTTTCGTATCATCAATATAAACTGAACCCGACCAAAGCTGTGTCAGGGAAAGCTGACCTTTTTGTGCACCTGCCTGCTGCAGATGCTGCACAACATCATCCAAAGATATACCAACAAGCCGCGCGCAAGCTGCTGCTGCAGCGGCGGCACAAAGCGCATCCTGACCCAAAAGCTGCATAGTGCAAACGATCTTGCTTTGGGTCGTACGTTCACGTGCAATGCAGGAAGTACCGTTGGCAGAAAAAACAAAGTCGTAAAACTCCACAGTGCTTTGCGGCTCTTTTTCAAGAGAATATGTACGTACAAGTACATCCTGACGAATATACGGCTGCAAAGTTTTCAAAGCAGCGTATGCCGTTACCACTGCCCCACCATTTTTGATCCATGGACAAATGCTGCTGTTTTCCTCCCGGTTATCGCCGCATAATACCGTAATTCTTGGGCGGGTCATACGAAGCATTTTTCTGTTTTGAACTGGATCCCCCTCGGCAAGCGGAAAAACCACGAACCGCACAGTGCTGTCCAAGTCCTTATTCAACGTTTCTGCCAAGGCCAAAAGATCTGCATTCTGTACAAAAATTGTTTTTTGATCCAATACCTGTTTGAAAATATGAATAAAGGCAACAGCTTTTTCCCCGCCGGTCACAGCAATGCAAATTAGATTTCTGCAGCGGCGAACACGCCTTGCAGCTTTGTGTACACAGGGATCAACCTTATGTCTCTGCGCTATTTCAAACAGTGCATGGCAAATCATCACGCTTGCAGGTACAGTCAACACAGCAAGCAAAAGCACAGCAGCTCCAAACATACGGCAAAGCGCAAAGGCAGCAAAGCTTACCAACAGCTGGACAAAAGAAACCAAAACCAAGTGCCTTGCAAGCCAGCCAATCATTTGTTTTTTTATGCAAAGCAATGTCGGTACAGCTTTGATAAAGTAAAAACTAAAACAAACAGCAATAAACACACCGCTGAATTTGGGGAATTTTTTGCACGCTGTAGCGCAAAGCAGCATCAATATAATGCAGACTGCAAAGTGATACAAAACCGTTCGATGGGAGCATCCGCTGTTTTTTTTACAATGATATAAGGAAAGAAGGAATGCCAAACTTGCAAAAAGCGAGCTGAGCCATGTAAAAAATACAACACAAAACTGCAGCATTGCAATATCCTCCTTTCAAGAAAAAATTAAGCGGAACGTGAATACCGCATTCCGCCTTATTATAATACAAAATATATGTTTGTCACAATAGATAATCTTTACTTGCCAAGACCAAGCAATGCTGCACCGATGATACCTGCATCGTTGCCCAGTTCGCAGCGCTTGATCTGTGCGTGAGGACGGGATTTATTGACGATCATCTTTTCAAACTCTTCACGAAGAGGATTCATCAGGAAGTCACCTGCGTTGCTGACACCGCCGCCGATTGCGATGATCTCAGGGTCGATGAAGTTTACAAGGTTCAGGCACATGGTGGCAAGATAGCGGACGTATTTATGGAAGATCGCGGCACAGACTTCGTC
>JAGBGW010000251.1 GCA_017935825.1 Clostridia bacterium | reverse complement strand
GTGCATTGCACGGGCGATGGCAATGCGCTGTTTTTGTCCGCCCGACAGACGGGTGCCGCGCTCGCCCACCTGGGTCTGATAGCCGTCGGTCATGGCGGCGATATCGTCGTGGATGTTGGCCGCCTTTGCCGCCGCTTCAATTTCCGTCTGCGTGGCATCGGGCTTTGCATAGGCGATGTTTTCTGCGATGGTGCCGTTGAAAAGGAAGGTATCCTGCAGCACGGGGGAAATGTTGCGGCGCAGGCTCCTGACCGTCACATGACGGATATCCTGACCGTCGATCAAAACTCGTCCCTGCACTGGATCATAGAATCTTGAAAGAAGCTCCGTGGTGGTGGTCTTGCCCACACCCGTGGGACCCACAAGGGCGATCATCTGCCCGGGCTTGCAGGAGAAGGAGACGTTTTTGAGCACGGGAGAATCTTCCTCGTAGTGGAAGGAGACATTCTCAAATTCGATGGAACCTTTCGCCTTGCCCATGTCAGCTGCGTCGTCTGCATCGGTGATGGCAGAGGGCGTTTCCAGCACCAGCGCCACACGCTCTGCACCAGCAAGGGACTGCTGCAGGTTTTCAAGCAGCGTTGCAAGACCCGAAATGGGCGTATAAAACATGGCAAGGTACAGCATAAATGCCACAATCTGTTCCACGGAAACCTGTCCGCGCACAGCAAGCAGACCGCCGAAGAATACCACCAGCACAGAACCTACGGAAGACAAAAACTCCACCGTGGGATGGAACACCGCACTTGCACGCAGGGCAGCCAGCATGGAGCGCACCTGTGCAAAGTTCTTTTCATGGATGCGGCCGCCCTCGTATTCTTCCTGTCCGAAGGACTGGATCTCATGGATGCCCGAAAGACTGTCCTGCAGCTGTGCACTCAGTTCACCCACGCGGCGGGCATTTTCCTGAAAATAGGGTTTGACCAGTGTGCTGAATTTCAAACTTGCCCACATGACGATGGGAAGGGGGAAACAGGTGATCAAGGCAAGACGCCAGTTGATCACAAGAAGGATGACGAACACACCCACCATGGTGACCACGTTGGTGATCAATTCGGGGATCATGTGGGCATAGAGCAATTCAAAATCGCGGGTATCATTGATGGCGCGGCTCATCAGATCGCCTGTCTGCTTGTCATGGAAGAAGCCCATGTCAAGGCTCTGCAATTTGCCGTAGATGCGGTCGCGCAGGTCGCCCACCAGATGCCACGCTGCCTTGTGGGTCAGATAGCTGCTCATAAAACGGAACACGATGCGCGCAAGATAAAGAACAAGCAGGATCACCGCCAGGCGGAGGATCGCCTGCATCATGGCATCATCCATCCCCTGTCCCACAAGTCCCGTCATTGCAGAGAGCACACGCGGCGCGGCAAGATTGACGGCGGTCAGCGCAAGTGTGGCCAAAATCGCCACAAGGTACAGCATCTTGTACTGCGCCGCTTCTTTTGTCAGTTTCCAAAACAACCTCATAAATCGTTTGGTTCTCCTTCGCAATGGTTCATAAAAATATTATACAGATAATGCCCCTGTTTGTCCCCTTTTGGCATAAAAATACTGCATGCAGGTTTTGCATGCAGTTATCTTTACAGGCTCTTTTTTGGTGTGCGGTGCAAAATCCACACCGCGTAAACTGCCGATACCACCGTCAGCACACCTGCGGTGATGAAGGAAAACGCATTGCCCCGTTCCACGGCAAAGGCGCTCAGCGCATTGATGGCACAATGGGTCACGATGCAGGGTACAAGGCTGCCCGAGCGGATGAAGATCACTACAAACAGGAAGCCTGCCGCGCAGGCATAGCAGATTTGAAGCAGCGTGGGCAAAACTTCCGCACCATTTAGCAAATTTACGATATGTCCGATGCCGAAGGTAACGGAGGACACGATCACGGCGGAGGTTACATTATCCTTTGCCATGGCACGGAACAAAAAGCCGCGGAAGATCACTTCTTCCAGAAAACCGACACAGAACATGGCGATAACGTAGCAAACGGACTCAGTCACCGTCATGTTCATCTGCACGCCGCCCCACAGGTTGACTGAAACCATCAGTGCGAGAGGAAAAAAGTACAGATAAGCGCCTTTTTCATATGTCCCTTTCACAAGACCGTATCGGGCGCACAATCCCCGTCTGCAGAGGCAAAAAAGCAGGACCAAGCTCAAGCCCGATCCTGCAATTGCCGTGATCAGCTTTTGCACGCCCAGCAGTTCCGACAAACTGTCGGATGCGGAAAACAGCACCACATACAGTGTGATCATGACAAGCGCAAAAAGCAATTCACTTTTTTCGTAGAGTTTTTTCATCTTATTCCACTTCGATGGTACTTGCCCAAAGGGGGAAGTAGGTTTCGTAGGTGTCTTTCAACTCCAGTTCGCAGACGAAGTTGCAGATCCAATAAGTATCCTCGCCGCGCTTGACGGTGACGTAGTAGTACAGGGAGTTTTCGTTGCCCGGCACTTCGTAGGTGAAGCAGACATTGCCGTAGTCATCAGTGAAGACCTCGCCTGCAGCGTTGGCATCCTGCATGCAGATGGCGGCGTATTCCTCCAGCGGCATGTCGGGGTCGTAGCCTGCAGCTTCGATCTGTTCTTCGGTGTTCTTGCCGCAGATGAGAAGACCTTCCTCCCACATGCAATAGAAGGTAACATCGCGGTTGCGTTTCTTGGCGGAGGCTTCGGGCAGCTGCACGGTAATGCCGTTGCCTGCAAATTCCGCCAGGGTTTCGGGATCATAGGTCACGGACTTTGCCTTGCCCGTCACCGTGGTCAGGAAAATTGCGATCATCACGCCCAGCAGGATATAGGGCCAGATTTTACGTTTGGGTTGTTCCATTTTTTATTCCTCTAAATACTTTTTAAAGCCGCGCACGGGCACGTCATACCCTGCGGATGCATAAAGCTTGTGCGCCGTGGTTCGTTTTTCGCCCGAGACCAGCATCATATATGTACAGCCAAATTCTTTCGCAGCCTCTTCTGCCGCCTGCATCAGCGCCCGTCCTGCGCCGCGGCCGCGGAAATGTTCATCCACCACCACGTTTTCGACCACGGCAAAGGGACGGCAGGTTTCCACCAAGTCGCGGCAGATGATGACATACACCGTGCCGATGAGGGTATCGCCTTCAAAGGCGCCAAGCACGACGCTTCTGCCTTCGCTTTGCAGTGCGGAAAAGTTTTCTTCCAAAAGAGCAAGGTCGGTGGGTGCATCCATCAGTTGCTCGTAGAGAACGGCAAGCTGGGGCAGATCGGCTTTTTCGATTTTACGGACAAGCATGTTACTTGACACAGGCGATGGATTCGATCTCCACCAGACCGCCTTTGGGCAGTTTTGCCACCTGCACAGCGCTTCTTGCAGGGTAGCTTCCTTCGGTAAAATAGGTGGCATAAACGCCGTTCATGGCGGCGAAATCGTTCATGTCCTGCAGGAACACGGTGGTTTTGACCACGTTATCCATGGTAAGACCAGCCTCTGCCAGCACTGCCTTGATGTTTTCAAATGCCTGACGGGTCTGTGCCTCCACGCCGCCCTGCGCAAATTCGCCCGTTTCGGGGTTTACGCCCAGCTGACCGGAAAGAAATACAAGATCGCCCACCTGCACAGCCTGAGAATAGGGGCCGATGGCTGCAGGCGCGTTTTTGGTGCTGATGATATTTTTCATATAGGATATACCTCCTTGAACTGACTGTTAAAACCAGTATATAATGGTATAAACTTCGTGTCAAACACCGATTCGAAAGGATTGATTTTTATGAAATTCACCAAAATGCACGGCGCAGGCAATGACTTTGTCATTCTGAACAACATGGACGGCTCCATGGACGGCTATGACTTCAGCGCAATTGCAAAGAAACTTTGCGCACACAGAACTTCCATCGGCGCCGACGGCATGATGGTGGTGGTCCCTGCACAGGGCGACGCGGATTTCCGCATGGTTTTCTACAACGCTGACGGCTCTTTGGGCGAGATGTGCGGCAACGGCGCACGCTGCATCGTGCGCTACGGCTACGAAATGGGTCTGTCTGGTGAAGTGCAGAAAATCGAGACCACCGCAGGCATCGTCACAGGTTGGCGCATCGACAAAAGACTGTACCGCATTCGCCTCAACGACCCCAGCATCGTGGACCTTGACCGCGAGGCAGAGGTGGACGGCAAGACCTACCTTTGCGGCTATATGGAGCTGGGCAACCCGGGTCTTCCCCACGCCATCGTGATTCTGGAAGACTTTGACAAGATGGACGAGCGTGCGCTTTTCGACCTTGGCGAAAAACTGCGCTGGCACAAAGCCTTCCCCAAGGGTGCCAACGTCACCTTCTGCTATGTGACGGAAGAAAATCACGTCCTTGCCCGCACCTTTGAGCGCGGCGTGGAAGATTTCACCCTGGCCTGCGGCACCGGCTGCGGCTGCACGGCAAGCGTGCTGGCACTGAAAGGTCTTGTATCGGGTAAGAATACCTCCATCACCATGCCCGGCGGTGAGCTGTTTGTGTCGCTTGAAAAGGGCGGCGTGGGCACCTGCGACCTGTATCTGACGGGTCCCACCAATATCGTGGCACAGGGCGAGGTGCTGGACGAGGATCTGGAATTCTGATATGGATAATGACAAGAAACTGATGAACGTCAACGTCAAATCCTTCATCGGGGCGCTTTTGATGCTGCTGGTACTGATGATCCTGACGTACGTTCTGACCTTTATCCTGCCCTCGGGCACCTATGTGCGTGTCATGCAGGGCGGCTCTTCCGCCATTGTGCCGGGCACCTACACGGAAATTGCAGGCGGAATCACCTTTTGGAAATGGCTTGCATCCCCCATTCTCGTTCTTTTCGCAGACGGCGGCGGCACCATCATCGCCATCATCGCATTCCTTCTTGTCATCGGCGGCGTGTTTACGTCCCTTGACACGGCAGGGGTGCTTTCCTACATGCTGGGCGCACTGCATCACAGATTCGAAAAGAAGAAATACGCACTGCTTTTCCTTACCTGCCTGTTCTTTATGGCACTGGGTGCACTGGTGGGCTCCTTTGAAGAGTGTGTTCCCCTTGTACCCATTGCGGCGGCACTTGCCTACTGCATGGGTTGGGATGCGCTGGTGGGCCTTGGCATGAGCATCCTTTGCGTGGGCTGCGGTTTTGCAACGGGCGTGTGCAACCCCTTCACCGTGGGCGTTGCCCAAGGTTTGGTGGGCCTTCCCATGTTTTCGGGACTTTCCATGCGCATCGTGTCCTTCATCGTGATCTATCCCATCGTGTCGGGGTTCATCTACGCATACGCAAAGAAGATCGAGAAGAATCCCGAAAAGTCCTTGGTATACGATGCGGCTGCAAGAGAAAAACACCTTGCTATGCAGGAAGAATTCGTCGTCCGCCAGAACATGAAAAAGGCGCTCATCGCCTTCTGCTCCCTTCTTGGTGCAGGACTTTGCTGCGTGTTCCTGTCGCCCTTCATTTCCTTCCTGCAGGACCTGATCATGCCCATCTTTGCGCTGTTTTTCCTTCTGGCAGGCATCACCGCCTGCGTGCTTTGCGGCATGAATCGTCGGGTACTTCTGCGCTCCTTCAAGGACGGTGT
>JAGBGW010000250.1 GCA_017935825.1 Clostridia bacterium | reverse complement strand
TCAGCTCTATCGGTCGTGTTGCTACCGGTACGTACGAATGTTGGGCAACCAACTGCGAATTGCCGATTGGCGTTTACGAATTTGATGAAGAAGGCAGAATGCTTCAGGGTCTTGTATCCAAGGATGACGGCAACTACTACTACATCAATGGTAATCCCGCAACTGACATGTCCGGTATCACCAAGATCGGTGATGATTACTACTTCGTCAGCTCTATCGGTCGTGTTGCAACCGGCAAGTACTATTGCTGGGCAACCAACTGTGAGCTGCCCGTAGGCAACTACGAATTTGACGAAGAAGGCAGAATGCTGCAAGGCATCGTTAGCAAGTCTGATGGCAATTATTACTATGTCAATGGTAAGATTGCAGCAGGTTCCGGCTTGATGAAGATCGATGGTTATTATTACTTTGTAGCAAGCAACGGCAAATGCGCAACCGGTACCTATTACGCATGGGCAACCAGTTGTGATCTTCCCTGCAGTACCTACGAGTTTGGTGCTGATGGCAAGATGCTGCACGGTATGCACAAGGTAAATGGTGAAATTGGCTGGTATGTAAACGGTAAACTGGGCGGCGTGGCTGCAGGCCTGACCAAGTTTGGTGATGATTACTACTTCGTTGCAACCAACGGCAAGATCGCAACCGGCAGATACTACTGCTGGGCAACCAACTGCGAACTGCCGATCGGCAGCTACGAATTTGATGAGACCGGTAAGATGATCCGCGGCTTTGTTGAAAAGAGCGATGGCATCTACTTCTACATCAATGGTAACCTGGCCAAGGAAGGTCTGTACCTTGTGGATGGTCATTACTATTATGCCACCGAAAAGGGTACCCTGATTACGAATCGTACTTACCATGTTACCAAGACCAACGGCCTGTTGATCGAAGCAACTTATACGTTCAACGAACTTGGACAGATCGTTGAATAAGACCTTTTGCCCAAAGCCTTCCTAATTTTGGGAGGCTTTGGTGCAGATAATGTATGATGACATAAACGTTGGCGGATAACGATGGTTCGTTTCTGCCAACGTTTATGGCGTTATACTGATTCCTTGTTGGAAATGGAAATGTAATGGATCAAAAGAAAAGTATTCTCAACGTAAGCGTATCGATTGCATTTAAAGTAATTACAATGATCATGGTTATCATTGTCAAACGCTTTTTGATACAGTTTTGCGGCAATGAAGTTAATGGACTCAATGCACTGTATTTGAGCATTGTAGGGTTTTTGTCGGTTGCAGAACTGGGTGTAGGCAGTGCAATCACATTTTGCATGTACAGACCTATCGTACAGGGTGATAACGAACGTGTCAGCGCTTTGTACGGCTTGTTTTCACGTCTGTATAAAATTATTGGCGGCGTTATCCTGCTAGTGGGCTTTGTTATTACGCCGTTTATTCACTATTTTGCAGCAGACTATGTTCTGTTGGATATTAATTTGCAAATTACATTTGTATTGATGTTGGTTTCGGTGGTCGTAACTTATGGTTATGGAGCTAAAACAGCATTGATCAATGCGTATAAAAACAATTACATCACTACAGCAATCACATCCGGAGGTATTATTTTACAATATATTTTGCAGATCATCGTGCTGCTTTTGACGAAGTCTTTTGCTTGGTATCTTGCCTGCAGATCGATTGCAGCCGTGGCACAGTGGTTTGTGACGGATATTGTTGCACGAAAAAAATATCAGCATATTATTTCGAATCGGCAAAAAATTGATAGCGAAGCCGGACAAGAAGTGAAAAAAAACATCAAAGCGATGTTCATCCATAAAATTGGCACGTTGTTGGTAAATACTGCTGACAACATAATTATCTCCGCCTTTGTAGGCGTGGTGGCGCTTGGTGCGTATTCCAATTACTCAACGATTCTTGTGTCCATGGTGGGTGTATTGCAGCTGGTGTTCTCTTCTTTGACATCTGTTTTGGGGCATTTGTACGTGGAAAAAGATAAGCAGACTACACAAAGATACCATGATATATTTTATTTGCTGAACTTTGTCATAGGTGTTGTGTTTTTCCTTGGATACTATGCCATTATCGATGACTTGATCGCGGTGTTATTTTCTGCGGATTTAATTGCAGCAAAGTCTGTGTCTTTTGTGGTGACTCTGAATGGTTTTGTACAGTTCATGCGCACAAGCACATTGGTGTTTAAAGATGCGACCGGTACTTTTTATTATGATCGTTGGAAACCGGTGGCAGAAGGTATTGCTAATATCGTGCTTTCCATTATTTTTGTAAAATGGATTGGTGTTGTGGGTGTGATTGCAGCAACAATTGTCACAAATCTGTTTATTTGCCATATTGTAGAACCTTATGTGCTGTATAAAAAAGCATTTGAAATGAAACCCGGTAAGTTTTATTTGAAAAACTATAGTATAATTATGTTGTTTGCAGCTGCGCTTGTATTGCTGCACTGCTGTCTTGTGCAGTTCGAAAGCCATTGGGCGATGCTGTTTGTTAACGGGTGTATTTCTGTGGGCATATCGGCTGCAGTATGTGTGCTCGTATTTGCATGGAATCGGGCACTTGTGAGAAATATGAAACAAATGATGAAAAAGGCGGTAAGTCGATGAACTATTCGATTGACTTTGTTGTGCCGTGGGTGGACGATACGGATCCTGTATGGCGGAAAAAGAAAGAAGAACACACCGGTATCGTGATGACGGAAGGCAATAGTGATGTGCGTTATCGTGATTGGGATACACTTAAATACTGGTTTCGTGGTGTGGAAAAGTTTGCACCATGGGTGCGATATGTCTATTTTGTGACAGACGATCAGAAACCCGAATGGCTTAATGTGGATCATCCCAAATTACGTTGGGTCAAACATACGGATTTTATTCCTCATGAATATTTGCCGACCTTTAGCTGTCAGGGTATCGAGTGGAATTTGCATCGGTTGCCGGAAATTTCGGAAAATTTTGTGTTTTTCAATGATGATGTTTTTCTCATTCGTGATACCAAACCAGAAGACTTTTTTGTGAATGGTCAGCCTTGCGATCTGCCGCGTTTGGGCGTTTTGTATCCCGATGGTTTTTTTACCCATATTTTGTTCAATAATGTTGAAGTTGCAAACCAACATTTTTCTCTGAAACAAAGCATTAAAGCAAATCCGATGAAGTGGATTCAGGGGCAGTCTTTGGCGGGACTTTTGAAACTGATGATTTATGGCAGACGGGATCAGATTCCCAACAGTATCAGCCCCCATATTCAACTGTCGTTTAAAAAATCTACCTATGAAAAACTTTGGGAAGTGGAATTTGACAGGATCCATGCGACCTGTAGCAGTCCGCTGCGCACAAAGGAAGTTATTACGTCTTATTGTGTGCGGGACTGGCAGTTGTTCAGCGGCGAGTTTTATCCCAAACGCCCCATTGGCAAGTCTTTCCATACAGCATCCATGTCCCATAGCAATGAGGCAATCGAATATTTGCGCAAAAGAAAAGGTAAAGTTATTTGCCTAAATGACAGCGAAGACGAACAGGACTTTGAACTGCATAAGCAAATGATTCTGGATGAATTTGAAAAGATTTTGCCGGAAAAGTCTTCTTTTGAATTATAAGAAAAATTGCAGGAGGCGCCAGAATGAAAAGAAGAATAATTTGTGCAGCAATCCTGCTTTTAGTTGTTTTTATTATTGTACTGTTTGTGGATGCATGGCAAAGTGGAGGTTTGTTTCACGTACAAGTCACAGCCGATGGACATGATCAGACAATTGTTCTTTGGGAGGATGCGGATGGCAACTATATCGTCTTTTTGCCTGCATACGCGGATCTCTCAAAGGTACATATCCGGTTGGATACGATTCGTCCCATGTGGTTGGATGAGATAAGAATAACGAACCGAACCACGGCGGATGAGTTGATTTTGAATTACGCCTATACGTTGACACGCTTTGATGATGATCTGTTCAGTGGAAAAACTGTAACATTCACGCAATCGGGAAATGTGGCGGCTGTATATATTGAAACCGTCTCCGGCAGCATGGATTATATCCATGAAGTCAAGGGCAATGAGGAGATGGGCTCCATTCGTGTTTATACAGCGCAAGGAGAATTGGACTATGCAGGGGGGCTGGATTCCATCAAAGGCCGCGGCAATTATACCTGGAACAATTGCCAAAAGAAACCCTACAGTGTGAATCTTATGCAGGATGCGGACCTGCTGGATATGGGTAATGCAAGCCGCTGGATTTTGCTTGCAAATGCAGACGATGAGTCTCATCTGCGCAATAAGTTTACTTACGATTTTGCCGAAGCGGCAGGGCTTGCCTTTTCGCCGGATTCTCAGTGGGTCGATTTGTATCTCAATGGTGAGTATGCAGGTTTATATCAGTTGTGCGAACGAAATGAATTGCAGGAATATCGTGTGGAGATAGAAACGGAGGGAAGTTTCCTCGTTTCCATCGATTTGGTGGAGCGAATAGCAGAAAAAGCCGAGCCGTATCTGACTACGCAGGCGGGTGTGACGCTGCGCGTACATGAACCGCAGCAGGTATCGGATGCAGATTTGGTGCAGATGGCGGCATATCTGCAATCTATGGAAAATGCGTTTTTAGATGACGATGGTATTGATCCTGTGACGGGTATGCATTGGCGCGAGTTGATCGACATGGACTCCTGGGCACGGATGTACTTGCTGCAGGAAATTTTTGCAAATGGTGATGCGGGGATCAGCAGTCAGTATTTTTACTTTAATGCAGAAGATCAAAAGATTTATGCAGGTCCGATTTGGGATATGGATCGTTCCATGGGAAATTCCATGGCATGGCATGTTTATCGTCCGATGGTGATGCCTGCACAGCGTCTGCATGCAAAAGACGGAATGGACATGCCGTGGTTCCCCAGCCTTTTGTCTGACAATGAGTTCAAACAGTTGGTACGGACTTTGTATGCACAGCAGCTGCAGCCTTTGTTGACGGAATGGCTTTCCGGGACATTTGAAATGTATTACACACAGATTAAGCCGGCTGTCCAGATGGATCAGCTGCGTTGGGGCAGAAATCAAGATCGAATTGATGTTTCAGCAGAATACATTCGTTGGTTTATGCAGCAGCGCAGTGCATTTTTAGATGATATTTGGATCCATGATGTACCATATCATATTGTATTGGCGGATAATGGACATGGAACATATTATGCACACTATGGTGTGCGCCATGGCGAGTGTCTAACGGATCTTCCCACGCTTACAGGCTTTGCAATGGAAGAGTTTGTTGGTTGGTATGATGTTGAAACAGGTCAGCCGTTTGATGAAACAAAGCCTGTTGTGCAGGATATGCGTGTCTGTGCACACTGGGTGCCTGTTGATCAGACGAATGAGACAGAACAAATGCCTGTACAGATGCAGCCTGTGGTGCAGGAGCAATCTCAAACGCAGCAGACTCGTGGCAAGGCGATATCCTGGAACAAAATTTGGTGTGCAGCAGGTATGACAGCATTTTGTTTAATGTTTGCAACCGAATTCCACCGTATGAAAAAAGGTGGGTGGTGGCGATGAGTGAAATGCAGTATCGTCATGAATTTAAGTATGTGATCTCCTCGGCGCAGGTGCCGATGATCCAAAATCGGGTGGAGCATATGCTCATGCGCGATGTGCATGCGGGACCTGCGGGATGCTACAACATCCGAAGCCTGTATTTTGATGATTGGACGGATCGCTGTTATCACGAAAACGAGAATGGAACAGATCCGCGTGAGAAGTTCCGCATCCGTATCTACAATCACAGTACAGGTCAGATCAAGCTGGAATGTAAGCGAAAGCAGCAGGGCAAGACATATAAAGCATCCTGTCCGCTGACGATCGCGCAGACACAGGCTTTGATGGCAGGGAAGATCCTGCCGGACATTGCATCTCAGCCGCCGCTTCTTCAAAAACTGACGGTGAAGATGATGACGCGGCGCATGCGTCCCGTGGTGATCGTGGAGTACGACCGCGTGCCCTACGTATACAAAGGCGGCAACGTTCGTGTGACGCTGGATACCAACATTGCATCCTGCAAGGATGTATCCCGCTTTTTGGATGAAACGATCCCCAAGCGGCCTGTGATGCCCATCGGACAGCAACTTTTGGAAGTAAAGTACGATGAGTATCTGCCTGATTTTATCCGGCGCAATCTTCAACTTGAAAACCTGCAGCAGACCGCATTTTCCAAGTACTATCTGTGCAGAAAATATACGCGATAGGAGATACAACGATGACATTCAAGGACATTTTCAAGAAATCCTTTTTGGAAGGCTATGCCGGCAGTGAGATCACACTCAAAACCATTGTCGTTGCCATCGCCATTGCCTGTGCGCTGGCGCTGTACATCTTTTTTGTGTATCGCGTCGTTACCCGCAAGACATTCTATTCCAAGTCTTTCAACATCTCTTTGGCAGGTGTGACCGTCATTACCACGGCATTGATCTTGACCATGCAATCCAGCGTAGTGCTGTCCCTTGGTATGGTCGGTGCACTGTCCATTGTCCGCTTCCGTACGGCGATCAAAGACCCCATGGATCTGATGTTTTTGTTCTGGTCTATCGCGGTGGGTATCATCTGCGGCGCAGGTTTGGCGCAGATCGCAGTGGTGCTGTCCGTGGTGGTAACGCTGGGCATTCTGATTCTGGATCAGATGCCTGTGGCACGTGCACCGATGATCCTCGTTATCAATGCTTGTGCGTTGGATGATGAGGCCGTTGTAACCGATGTAGTGGCAGAATATGATAAGAACTACCGCGTCAAATCCCGGAATCTTACGTCAGATTCTATGGATATGGTGGTGGAACTTCGCACCACACAAGGCAGTGCATTGGTCAAAGCAATCATGCAGCTGGACGGTGTAATGTCTGCTTCTCTGCTTTCTCATGATGGAGAAGTGACATTCTAAAACTCTATACAAAAAAGCCGAATGCATTGCATTCGGCTTTTTTGTATTGCTGTCAGATTTTTGTACCAAACAAAATATGTCGGAACAGTGCTGTTGTTTTCTCATCCCCCAATGCTTTTTTGAACACATCGGTGGAGGGGCCGCCGTGGGTGAGGAGGCCGTTTACGTAGACGGAAGCTTTATCCATCTTGGCGGCGGGGTTACAGGGTGCGGCTTGGGCGGCGGAATGGAGGAAGGCGGAGAGGTAGTCTTTGGCCGTTTGGTCGAAGGCGATGCGATGGGGCTTTTTGCCTTTGACGGAAAGACTTTGGGGAAGCTTGATGGGGTCGTACCAATGCTCGCCCAGGTCGTGGGTGGGCAAGGTGGCGGCGTTTTGCTTGACCTCGTCCACGGCTGACAGATCACAGGGGGATTCCTGTGTGTCGTACAGCTCGAAGATCAGCGTGTCGTTGCCTGCGGCAAGCACGCGGTCGTAGGAAAGCAGCGGCAAATCCACATACTTGGGATTGATGATCAGGGTATCCATCTGCATCAGACCGAAGAAGCCTTTTGCCTGCATCGTGGATACATGTCCCAATCCCTCCGCCTCAAAGGCGCGGATGGTAAACTTCATGCCGTTGACTTTCAGGTGTTTAAATTCTCCTGCATCCAGCTCCTGCAGCGGAAAGGTTTTGCCAATTTGGGAAAGCATTTGTTCCATCATACGTTTTTCTCCAATCTGAATTCTTTCAGACCGCCCTTGTGCAGTGCCAGTGCGCCGAAAAACAGTGCGCCCTGTCCCACGCAGTTGATGCTCTGCTCGATCCAGTTGACGATGGCGGAGGTGCTGTCGTGACTTGCCATGTAGCCCATGCCCATGGACGCCACAAAACACAGGATAAACAGTACTATCACCCAATGCTTTTTCAGCTTTGCCGCAAGGATGCACAGGCAGCTGCAGATTGCGCCCAGACCTGCCACCATCATCATGATGAAGACGAAACTGCCTGAAAACACCACGGGTGCAACGGAGCGGACCACGTTTTTCTTTTTGAACAGGCAGACAAGACCCACACCTGCCAGCAGGAATCCGATGGACTGCAACGGCAGGAAGAGGGTGTTCAACGCCTGAAAATCACAGATATTGGCGGCGTACAGCAGCTTCCACGTGGCTTTTAAGAACCCTGCACAGAAAATATTGATGGCACCTGCGGCAAACATGGCATAGGCGCCGCGGGACATTTTATTGTACAAATCGCCCAGCAGCAACAGCGCCGCTGCGCCGAAAAACAGCACGGGGATGTAATCTACCAGCGCCATGACAATCGTAAAATCGTACATAACCATACCTCGTAAAAAAGGGCGGTCGCCCGCCCTGCGTGATCAATCCTGTTTGTTGAGATGGTAGATGGGAACAAGGGGAATGATGATGGGGGTGGAATCTGCGTAGGCCTTGTATTCAGCATTGTCGCCATAGCGTGCCATCTGGCGCTTTTCAAGGCGCTGTGCACCGTTGAACATGATGAAGACAATGAGAATATAGGCGATGATCACGGTGATCCACTGACCTGCGGTGGCAAGAATGTCCAAAGCACCCACGGTGACACCGGTCCAGAACAGGATCTCACCAAAGTAGTTGGGGCAGCGGACGATCTTGTACAGCTGACGGGTTGCCACCATGTCGGGGCGCTCAGCCTTCTGGGCGCTCTTTTGCTTGTCTGCGATTGCCTCCAGCACAATGCCGAACAGGGAAATGGCAACGCCGACCCAGGCAAGGGCAGTAGACTGTGCGCCGTTGAACAGGCGGAACGCCACACCTGCGGTCTGTGCGGTGTAGAGCACACCCATCACAAGCCACATGGCAACTTTGACGAAGATGGGCATCTTGCTCTCGTCACCCGTTGCTTCCTGCAGCGTTTTGCGGTAGGCAGCGTTTTTGATCTCGCGGATCAGCAGGAAACCGGAAAGACGGATGCCGTAGATGACGAACAGGATAAACTGAATGTAGTGGACGAGCTTTGCCTCGAACACGCCGCAAAGGCTCATCACAGCCATTGCCACACCGATGATCGCCACGGAAAAACCGTAGCCGATGGACATAAAGTAGACGTATTTTTTAAAGCCGCACAGGCACACAACAAGGCTCAGTGCGAAGAAAATTGCAAGATAATTCCAGCCCATGATGGACTCCTTTCAAAAAGTGAGATCAGTTTGCGAAATAGGTCTTGATATACTCTGCGAAGCTGGCATCGCCCGTCTCGGTGTCGCCCACCAGATCATGGCTCAGCGTCCACTTGGAGAACAGAATGATGTCGTGCTTGCCTGCTTTTTTGATCTTGGGCAGGTTTGCAAGAACGCCGAACAGCCAGATGGGCGCCCACTTGATCTTCAGGGGTTTACCTGCCGCATCAAAGCACATCTTTGCCATCTCTTCATAGGTGTAGGTCTCCTTGCCGCCCGCGTTGTAGGTGACGTTGGTGTCACACATGTGCTCCACGATGAATGCTGCAAAGTCGGGGCAGTCCACCACGTTGGCCTTCACGCCGCCAAAGCCCTTCAAAAGCTGCATCTCGCCCTTATCGACATAAGGCTTGAAGACCTTTGCAATGTCGTAGAAATAGCCGGTGGGGCGGTAGATGACGTATTCCATATCCTGACGTTTGATCTCTTGTTCCACCAGATACTTTGCGTGGAGCATGGGCACTTCTTCCGCACCGGGTTCATCGCAGGAGATGACGGAGACATAGTTGAACTTTTTCACACCTGCGCGCTTTGCTTCTTCGTACAGGTTCAGATTGCCCTTGTGGTCGATGTCGTAGGCGGTAAAGCGGGTGGATGCGCCCGTCAGACCCACGGTGGAGATGACGATTTCTGCGCCGTCCATCAGACCTTTCAGCGTTTCAGGGTCGGTTGCGTCGATGGCGCGGAAGGTGTATTTGCCCTCCAGACCTTCGATGGCGGTTTCCTTCAGGTCAGCTGCCACGACGTCGTGACCTGCTGCCACCAGCTGCTTCAGAATTTCGGCACCAAGGTTGCCGAATGCGCCTGCAAGTACGATTTTCATGATGATGTTCTCCTTTTACTTTTTATTCTTTTCTTTGGCTCGTTTGTC
>JAGBGW010000249.1 GCA_017935825.1 Clostridia bacterium | reverse complement strand
TCTGCGGCGGAAGCAGAGCATGTCTTTGTGGAACTTTCCCAGGATGTTGCCTCCAAACTGCGACGGGAGGAACTTTGCGCCTGCGGTGTGCAGATCTCGGTAAAGGACGAGAATCTCAAAGTGGTGCAGTATCAAAAGAAGCTCCACCTTCCCACGAAAAATGCCCATGAGCTGGTCACCTGCGCCATGGAGCTGTTTGCCCAGTACCCTTGGAAAATCCCCGTGCGTGCGCTGACCATCCGTGCCATTGATCTTTGTGATGCGCAAGCGCCCCAGCAGGTGTCGCTTTTTGAGCCCTATGAATATATGGAAAAACAGCGTGCGCTGGATGCGGCCATCGATTCCATCCGCGGCAGATTCGGCGATGACATCGTGCGCCCTGCCAGCGTCATGACCAACCGCAAGATGCCCCACGGCGAAGAAATCGACGATTCCTTCAGCGAAAATCCCGATCGGGGCATGCGCGGTCTTCGCGGATAGATATATATATGTTAAAAAATTGTAAGAATGTTGCGGAAAAAAAGTCCGAAAAAAAGGAAAATTCGCTTCTTTATAGTAATTACTAATATGGTCTATTTGTATACTGACTGACCAAAAGGGGCGATATATTGTGACGGAAACACCGCGCAGCTATCAGGAACGCTTTGAACGGGAATTTTTGTCGCCGCGTGCGGCAAAAAGCGAGAACACGCGAGGACGTGCAAGGGAGATTTCCCCCTGCGACATCCGCACCGAGTACCAGCGTGACCGCGACCGCATCATTCACAGCAAAAGCTTTCGTCGCTTAAAACATAAAACGCAGATGTTCCTGTCGCCGGGCGGTGACCATTACAGGACACGTCTTACCCATCCCATGGAAGTTTCGCAGATCGCGCGGACCATTTCCCGTGCGCTTCGTTTGAATGAGGATTTGACGGAGGCCATCGCACTGGGACACGACCTTGGGCATACTCCCTTTGGTCACAGCGGCGAACGCGCGCTGGACAGTATCTTAAAAGCACAGGGCGGATTCCGCCACAATGAGCAGAGCGAGCGTGTGGTCTGCTTTTTGGAAGGTGACGGCAAGGGCTTGAACCTGACGTACGAAGTCATCGATGGCATTGCCCATCATACGGGGGACGTGATGCCCTGCACGCTGGAAGGCTGTGTGGTGCGCCTGTCCGACCGCATCGCCTATTTGAACCACGACATTCAGGATGCCGTGGGGGCAGGGATCCTTCAAAATGAAGATATTCCATCTTCCTGCCTTGAAACGCTTGGCTACACCCACGGTCAAAGGATCGACACGCTGATCCGCGATTGTGTTAAGACAAGCTGGGACAGCGATACCATTGCCATGTCCGAGGAAATCGGCGGCGCGATGATGGAACTTCGCACCTTTATGTTTTCCCACGTTTACAATAATACTTCCGATTTGGAAATGGATCGCCGTGCACGGCATGTGATCGATCATCTTTTTGCATACTATATGCAGCACACCGAGCTGCTTCCCGAAACTTATGCCCGACAGCGGGATCGTTTCGGCATACAGCAGGCGGTGGCTGACTACGTGGCAGGCATGACGGACCGTTATGCCATCGCGGATTTTGAACGGGCTTTTGTTCCAAGACCAAGAATTTAAAAGAATATAGAAAAGTTTTTGTAAAAATAAAAGGATATTCGGCATTTTCGTCGAATAAGAGCCTTCGCGTGTATTTTTGCGCAGGTAGAAAAAGGGAGGGATTGCAGTGGCAGGATTTTTTCCGCAGGCGTGGCTGGATGAATTGCGCGCCCGCACGGATCTTGTAAGCATTGCCTCCGAATACATTCCTTTGACGCAAAAAGGGCGCAGGTATTGGGGCTGCTGTCCCTTCCATCAGGAAAAGACAGGTTCTTTTTCCATCGATTCGGAAAAGCAGATGTACTATTGCTTCGGCTGCAAGGCTTCGGGCAATGTGTACAATTTTGTCATGGCAAGTGAAAAACTGGATTTTGTCGGCGCGGTGAAGTATCTTGCCGAAAAATACAACGTGGCCTTGCCCCAGAATGAGGAAGATGAACGCAGGTACCGCCAGCAGAAAAAACAGCAGGAGCGCATGTATGAGATCATGACGAGCGCGGCGCGTTTTTTCCGCGACAGGCTGTTTGCCCCCGAGGGGGAGCAGGCGCGCGCATATTTGAAAAAGCGCGGCATGACAGGTGACATGGTGCGCAAGTTCGGCATCGGCTATGCGCCCGATTCCTGGAATGCTTTGAAGGACAAGCTCTTATCGGAAGGCGTGACCGAGCAGGAAGCAAAATCACTGGGTCTTTTATCCAAATCCAAGGGTCGTACCTACGATGCCTTCCGCAACCGGGTGATGTTTCCCATCTTCGATGAACGGGGACGTGTGGTGGCATTCGGCGGCCGCGTGCTGGATAACTCCCTTCCCAAGTACATCAATTCTCCCGACACCCCCGTGTTCAACAAGCGCAAGCAGCTTTACGGTCTGCATTTGCTCAAAAAGGAGCGGGATCTAAAGTATGCCATCGTCACGGAGGGCTATATGGATGTCATCTCCATGTGGCAGGCAGGAATCCCCGGCGCCATGGCGACCATGGGCACTGCCATGACGGCGGATCAGGCGCGGATGCTGCGCCGCTATGTACCGCGTGTGATTCTGCTGTACGACGGCGATGCCGCAGGGCAGAATGCATCCCTTCGTGGTATGGATATTTTGACTTCTCAGGGACTGGAAGTACGGGTGGCATCGCTGCCTGACAATCTGGACCCGGATGAAATGATCAAGCGCCGTGGTGCGATGGCGATGCGCGACCAGCTGGATCGTGCAATGCCCCTGATCGGTTTTCGGCTGATGCTGGAAAAGAAAAAGTGGGATCTTTCAAACACCGAACAGCGTACGCGCTACGCTATGGCGGCAGCCGCCATCATTTCGGAGCTGGAAAGCCCCATCCAGCGTGAGTCGTACTTAAAAACACTGCAGGTGGAAACGGGCTTTTCCATGCAGGCATTGCTTGCGCAGGTACAGGGCAAAAAAGATGCGGTGCAGACGAACAAAAATGATTCGCCCACCCAGGCTGCAACAGTCGAAATGCCTGAAGTTTCTGCGGATGTGCGTGCCCAGAGGGAACTTGTCCGTACACTTTTACAGACGCCGGCAAATCTTTGGCCAAAGGAAGCCGCTCAGCTTCAAAGTGAGGATTTCACATGTCCCATGTGCCGCATGGCGCTGGGTCTTTTGCAGGAAGCAAGACAAAGCGGTACCAGGCTGGAAGTTGCAGATGTCTACACAAGACTTGCCGCGCAGGGTGACAGCACCCTTGCAGGCATTTTGACGGCAGAACTGCCCGAAGGGGAGGCGCCGCCTGAACAGATGCTGCGCGAATGGATCGTGCGGCGCATCCGCGAACGCGACAAACGCCGCGTACAACAATTAAAACAGCAGCTTATGTCACCTGACACAAGCGATGAGGAAAAGATGAAGCTCATGGTGGAGATTCAAAAGATTCAAACCTCCATGCGCGAACTTCACACCTGACATGGAGGTCTAACATGAAATTGGAACAGCAAAAAGTCGTGGAGTTGATTGAACTTGGCAAGGCCAAGGGCAAGATCACGTACGAAGAGATCATGGATGCGCTGGAAGACGTGGAACTTTCCCCCGAGCAGATGGAAAACCTCTATGAAGGCTTTGAAACGATGGGCGTTGAGGTCGTCAAGACCGAGAAGTCTGCACCCCAGCAGGGCGGCGAGGATGAATCCTCTGCAGTGGTGGATGACGACGGCTTTATGCCCGATTCCGAAATGGATGACGAACCCATCGATATGGATATTTCCATTCCCGACGGCATCAACGTGGAAGACCACGTTCGTATGTATCTGAAGGAAATTGGTAAAGTGCCGCTTTTGACCGCAGAGGAAGAGATCGCCATCGCAAAGCGCATGGAGCAGGGCGACGAGACTGCAAAGCAGCAGCTTGCAGAGGCAAACCTTCGTCTGGTCGTCAGCATCGCAAAGCGCTATGTGGGCCGCGGCATGCTGTTCCTTGACCTGATCCAGGAAGGCAACCTTGGTCTGATCAAGGCGGTTGAAAGGTTCGACTACACCAAGGGCTATAAGTTCAGTACCTATGCCACCTGGTGGATTCGCCAGGCCATCACCCGCGCCATCGCAGACCAGGCACGCACCATCCGCATCCCCGTGCATATGGTGGAAACCATCAACAAACTCATCCGCGTGTCCCGTCAGCTGCAGCAGGAGCTGGGCCGCGATGCACAGCCTGAGGAAATTGCAAAGGTCATGGGCATTTCCGAGGAGAAGGTCCGCGAGATCATCAAGATCGCACAGGAGCCCGTTTCTCTTGAAACGCCCATCGGTGAGGAAGAAGACAGCCACCTTGGCGACTTTATCCCCGACGACGATGCACCTGCACCCGTGGATGCAGCAGCATTCATGCTGCTCAAAGAGCAGCTTGGCGAAGTGCTCAACACCCTGACCTATCGCGAACGCCGCGTACTTTCCCTGCGCTTTGGTCTTGAAGACGGCCGCGCAAGAACGCTGGAGGAAGTTGGCCGCGAGTTCAATGTCACCCGTGAGCGCATCCGTCAGATCGAGGCAAAGGCGCTGCGCAAACTGCGCCATCCCTCCCGCAGCAAGAAGCTCAAGGACTTCCTTGAAAGCTAAGTTGGCATTACATCAAAGATCGCGGAAAAAACCTTTCCGCGGTCTTCGTCTTTATAAAAAGGAGGAAGGCATATGGCACTTTCCCTGCGATTGGAAACACTTGTGCAGGCGATCACGCCCTGCGGCACGGTGCTGGATATCGGCTGTGACCACGGCCATGTGGAAGCGGCGTTGATCGAGCGTGGGATCGCAAAACACATGATCGCCGCAGATGTGAGCCGCGATTCCCTTGCCAAGGCAAAACAGCTGGCAAGAGAGCTGGGAATTGAGAATTTGGTGGATTGCCGCCTTGGCGACGGTTTTGCCGTCGTGGGGGAGGACGACCATATCGACGCCTGTGTTATCGCGGGCATCGGCGGACTTGTGATCTCCAAGATCATCGAGGCAGGGGATGCGCAGGCGAGAAAAATCGGCAGGCTTTACCTTCTTCCTTCCTGCGATACCGAGGCACTGCGCGGCTATCTTCGGGAGCATCACTGGATGATCGAGGAAGAAACGCTGATCCTCGATGCAGGCAGAATCTACGCTTTGATGTGTGTCAAAGAAGGGGCAGAGCAAAACCCCGGCGGCATCTTTGACCTGTTCGGCTATAAACCCGTCCTTCGCGGCGATGCCCTTGCAAAGCAGCTGATTGAAAAACACCGCGCCGCCATGCAAAAAGCCTATGAGCAGATCTGCCGTGCAGGCGCAGACGATAGCCACAGAGCACAGCAGCTGCAGGAAAATCTTGCACAGACGGCGGAACTTCTGGAACGATATTTTTGAGTTTTGAATTTTAAATTTAGAAAGGGGAATGGATATGGGCGTATGTACCGTGGCAGATGTGGAACGCATCATGCAGAACTTTGCACCCGAACCGTGGGCGGAAACTTATGACAACTGCGGTCTTCTGATTGGCTGGCGGCATGACGAGGTGCGCGGCATCTATGTGGCACTTGACCCTTGCGAAGACGTGGTGGAAGATGCCATCCGTCAAAACTGCAATATGATCGTGACCCACCATCCCATGTTCTTTGGCGGTGCGCCCAAACGCTTCACCGCACAGGGCGGCAATCCCGATGCGGATGTGCTTCTTCTCTGTGCCCGTGAAGGCATCAGCCTTTATGCCGCCCACACCAACCTTGATCGTGCATGGCAGGGCGTAAACGACTGCCTTTGCGATGTGCTGGGTCTGGAAAATAAAGGCCCTTTGAAAGACAGCCACACTTGCGGCGACGAAAACATGCCCTGCGGTTTGGCGCGCCTTGCAGCACCGAAAACCCGCATGCGCGTGACCCTTGAATCCCTTGCACTTGACACTGCCCGTGCTTTGGGCATCGAGGGTGTGGAGATCGTGGGCGAAAGATCGCGCGATATTTCCTCCATCGCACTTTGCGGCGGCGCAGGCGGCTCTTTGATTGAAGATGCGGCGGCGGCAGGCGCCGACGTGCTCATCACGGGGGAGGCAAAGCATCACGAGCGCTTGCTTGCAAAGTACCTTGGCATCTGCCTGATCGTGGCAGGTCATGCCGAAACGGAACAGATTGTGCTGCCTTGCATCGCTTCGACTTTACAAAAGAAGCTTTATGCGGTACAATGTAAAGTACCTGTAGTATGCCACGCAGATAATCTTGTCACGGGGCGTATCTATCGGTGAGAGATTTGTTTGGATCAGTTTGAAAAGGATGTGTAGCGATATTGGATTACAGACAGCAATTGGAGCAGCTTTGGCAGTATCAGCAGGTTGATCTCCAAATCGATAAAATGGAAAGCGTTCTTCGCAATTCGCAGCTTCGCCAGCGTTATGCAAAGACCGTTGCATATTTGAAGGAACAGCAGGCAAGCGTTGCCCGCATGGAAGGTCAGGCACAGGAAATTCAGGGTAAACTGGCTTTGGTCGCCCGTGAATGCGCCGCTTCTGCCGCAGAATATGAGGCAGCAGAGGATGATTTCGGGAACATGACCCGCGAGCAGCTCAACGCCATGCGACAGAAGTCCAACCAGTGGGCGGATACCATGGCGCGCCGCGAGAAGGAGCTTTCCCGTTTGACGGAACAGCTGAAAACCCAGGCAAAGCAGCTTGAGGAAATGCGTGCCGGCATCGCCCGTGCAAAGAAAGAGTACCCCGTACTCAAGGCAAAGTACGAGGAAGAAGCTGCAAAGCTGGATGAGCAGACCGCACCCCTTCGCGCACAGCGCGACAAGATGGGCGAGGGCATCGACTCCGCTCTTTTGAAGAAGTACAAGAGCATCAAGGGTCGCCGTGCAAACCCCGTGGCACGCGTTATCGCAAACCAGTGCCAGGGCTGCAGCATGGAAATTGCACAGTATGTCCTGTCCCGTGCCAAGAGCGACGGCGGCATCGTGGAATGCGAAAACTGCGGACGTATTCTGTATCTTGAAGACTAAAGTTTACAATTTGATATGAGCGGGTCGGACGGTCGCGGGGCGAAAGCCGCGAGGAAAGTCCGAGCTCCACAGGGCAGGGTGCCGGGTAACACCCGGCGGAGGCGACTTCAGGGAAAGTGCAACAGAGATATACCGCATGTGGAAACACGTGTAAGGGTGGAAAGGCGAGGTAAGAGCTCACCGACGGCATGGCGACTTGTCCGTCCTGTAAACCCCATCCGGAGCAAGATTGCTGGCAGAGCGTGGCGGCCCGTCACATTGCCTAATAATCGCTTGAGCCTGTTGGTAACAGCAGGCCTAGATAGATGACCGTTCAAGACAAAACTCGGCTTACAGATCCGACTCATATCATTTAAATTCATGCACCGAAGGAAATCCCCTTCGGTGTATTTTTTATGTGAAAAAAGGGGAGAGGTTTACAATGCACGATAAACCTTCCACGCTACCGTAGGGCAGGGACTTGCTCCTGCCGCCGTGTAAACTGCTTGAAAGAAGGAATTTGTTTGGTCGTCTGTTATTGCCACCGTAGGGGACGGCGACCCGACGTCCCAACGTATCAAATGCTGGATTGAATGAGAAATGTTTGGTCGTCCATCTGTGCCACCGTAGGGGCGACCAATGGTCGCCCGAAAACGTACGATCACGCTCCAACGCAGGCGGGCGGTCAATGACCGCCCCTACAATCGCCCGATCAACCACCATCTGTCATCCTGAGCGAAGCCGAAGGATCTGTAACGTCTGAACGCCCTCCTTGCAGTACCCATCAACCTTTGCCTGCCGCGCAGTAACCAAATTCCCACATAATCTCTTTTAACACCGCACACAATATTTTTATCTGCACCCTTGACAGGACGATGAACAAGGGGTATATTAAAGTCAAGGAAAGTCAAAGACTAAATTTGATCTTCCGAAATGCCTTGCCAAACAGGGCAGAGAGCTTGAGTTTACAAATGGGGAAAGGAGTTTACCATATGGAAATGAATAACTGGACACAGAAGGCGGCGCAGGCGCTGCAAAGCGCACAGGCACTTGCCTTGGAATACGAGCACGCACAGGTGGATGTACAGCATTTGCACCTTGCCATGCTCAAACAAAACGACGGCCTGATCCCCAAGCTTTTGGAGGGGATGCAGGTTGACATTTCCCGCATGATCCATGACGTGCAGATGGAGCTTTCCCGTCTGCCGCGCATCAGCGGTGGGGCAAACGCGCCCGACGTGACCCGTGCACTGGGTCAGGTGCTGGTCAAAGCCCAGAAGGAGGCAGAATCCTTCGGCGACGAGTATATCGGCACCGAGCATTTCTACCTTGCAATGCTGGCAGATCGGGGAATGTCCAAGTGGCTTGGCGCTCGCGGCATCACCAAAGATGCATTTTTGCAGGCACTGGCAAAAGTCCGTTCCAACCGCCGCATCACCTCCGATAACCCCGAAGATACCTATGACGTGCTTCAAAAATACGGCATGGATCTGACCGCCCTTGCCAAAGCAGGCAAGCTTGATCCCGTCATCGGTCGTGACGGCGAGATCCGCCGTGTCATCCGCATCCTCTCCCGTCGTACCAAGAACAATCCCGTCTTGA
>JAGBGW010000248.1 GCA_017935825.1 Clostridia bacterium | reverse complement strand
CTGGGTCTTTCCATGTTCATCATGCAGTCCACGGAAAGTTTGATCGCCGTGTGCTTCAACTCTTCCCTTTTGAAATACGGCGGCGATATCGCAGTTGGTGCCATGACCATTTTGACCAGTGTCATGCAGTTTGCCATGCTGCCCTTGCAGGGCATTGCCCAGGGTGCACAGCCCATCATGAGCTACAACTTCGGTGCCAAAAACCCCGACCGTGTCAAAAAGGCATACTTTACTTTGCTCAAGGTCAACCTGATCTACTCGGTCCTGCTTTGGGCAAGTGTGATGCTGTTCCCCCGCGTGTTTGCAGGTATTTTCACCCCCGATGCGCTGCTGCTTGACTTCACCGCAAAGGCCCTTCGCATCTACCTTGCGGCGATGTTCCTGTTCGGCGTGCAGGTGGCATGTCAGATCGCATTTACATCCCTTGGCAATGCGCCTGCATCCATCACGGTGGCGGTGGTGCGAAAGATCGTACTGCTGATCCCGCTGATCTACATCATGCCCCACCTTGTACCCGACCCCGTGTTCGGTGTCTACATGGCAGAACCCATCGCCGACACGCTGGCTGTCACCTTCACCGCGATTTTGTTCTTCTTCCAGTTCAAAAAATCGCTGGCGAGTATTTCCAACAATTAAATGAAACGTGAAAAAGCGAGGCAATTGCCTCGCTTTTATTGTTTTGGCGGCAGTTCGTGCCGAAAGGATTGTGGATATGTTTTACGTTTGCGCGTTTCGATGCGTTGGCATGGGTCGTCGGGTCGCCGACCCCTACGAAACATTTGTTTTCCGATTTGCCAACGTAGGGGCGACCATTGGTCGCCCGCAAACGTTTGATTATTCTCTGACGCAAGCGGGCGGTCAATGACCGCCCCTACAATGACGTTGGATGGAAACACTTACCCTTTAGGGTATGGCCTGTTCCCTACGGGTTTTGATTGAAATCCAACGTTATCCCTTATTCCACATCAAAGGTAAAGCGCGTTTTGTGAGAATACAATTCCCCTGCCTTCAGCATGGAATCGGGAAAATTGTCGAAATGCATGGCATCCACATACATCTGGGTCTCCAGGCAGAAGCCTGCATATTTATTGTATAATGCGCCATCTTTATACGTTTTGGTGCCATCCATATGGTTGGCGGTGTAGAAGAGGACCAGAGGGTAGGTGGTGTCCACGGACATGGTGATGCCGCTTTTTTCGCCGCGGACTTTTGCACAGGGGTGCAGGTCGTCCGTTTCCTGCAGGCAGAACGCAGTATCGTAGCCGCCGCCTGCATAGTCGAACTGGTCAAAGGGCACATTCAAGTCCTGCCCGATGGTCTTCCCACATCTGAAGTCATTGGGGGTATTTTCCACGGAACGGATTTCTCCCGTTAAAATCTGCTCGGGATCACAGGGCAGGAATGCATCGCTTGCAAGCTGCAAGGTATGCCCCAGCACATCCCCTGCATCGTGACCGTTTAAGTTAAAGTAAGCGTGGTTTGTCAAACTTACATAGGTATCGGCATCGGATGTTGCCTCGTACTGGATGAAGAAGGATTTTCCCTCCACGCGGTAGGTCAGTCGCACATCAAGATTTCCCGGGAAACCTGCATCAAGGTGGGGACTATGCAAGCAAAAGGTGATGCTGTCGGCGAAGGACTTTTCCACCTCCCAGATCTTGTGGGAAAAACCGGCTTTTCCGCCGCCGTGTATGGTATGCTTTCCCCCATCGTTTTTGATGAGGTCATAAGTTTCTCCGTTTACCTCGATGCTGCCGCCCAGAATTCTGTCGGCATAGCGGCCGATGGTGGCGCCGAGACTTCCGAAGTTGCTGCAGTAGTCCTCAAGGCTTTTGTGCGCCAGCACAACGTCGCGATAGATGCCTTCTTTGTCCCGCACAAAAAGCTGCAGGATGCTTGCGCCCACGTTTGTAAAGGTAATGCGAAAATTCCCATTGAAAATCTGATAGAGTTTCATCTGCTTTTCCACTTTTTTCACCGCCTTTTGACAAAGTATAACAAAGTGCCCTGTGCTTTTTCAAGGCAGTTTTTACTTATATATTAAATGCACGCGTTTTGCTTGCCTTTGCATCCATTTGGTGGCATAATAAATTCTGTGATTGTATACTGTGTTCGGATCGATCGTTTTGTATTCGGATACAGGCTTTTTCACAAAACTGTCACATATACTGCATGTGTGTTTCACATTCAGGCGGTATATTGTAACAGTATCAAACCGAACTTATTATATCGTGATGATATATTTGAAGGAGGAATCATTTTGATTGAGGTCAAAGGGCTTGTCAAACGTTATGGCAGCCACACCGCAGTAGAGAACCTTTCCTTTACTGTTGAAACAGGTCAGGTCTATGGTTTCCTGGGTCCCAACGGCGCAGGCAAATCCACCACGATGAACATGATCACCGGCTGCATTTCCGCAACCGAGGGTCAGGTACTCATCGACGGCCACGACATTTTTGAAGAACCGCTTCTTGCAAAGCGCCAGATCGGCTATCTGCCTGAAATTCCCCCGCTGTACACCGACTTTTCCGTACGCGAGTACCTGAAGTTCGTCTGCCAGCTCAAGGGTCTGAAAAAAGCAGAGATCAAACCCGAGATCGAGCGCGTTCTTGCAAAGGCAGACGTTGCCGACGTGGCAGACCGTCTGATCAAGACCCTCTCCAAGGGCTACCGCCAGAGAGTCGGTCTTGCACAGGCACTGGTGGGCGATCCTGCGATCATCATTCTGGACGAGCCTTCCATCGGTCTTGACCCCAAGCAGATCATCCAGATGCGTGAGCTGATCCGCTCTTTGGGCCGCGAGCATACCGTCATTCTTTCAAGCCATATCCTCTCGGAAGTAAGCGAAGTTTGCGATCACATCCTGATCATCAAAAAGGGCAAGCTCATCGGCAACGGCACTCCCGAGGAACTGGCAAGCCAAATGCAGGTGGGCACCACCCTTACTGTGGAAGTCATGGGCGATGAAGCCGTCATCCGCGAGGCACTTGCAGGCATCGAAGGCGAGATCAAGATTTCCGCAGGCAACCAGGGCGCATTCGTTGTGGAGATCACCACTGCTGAACAGTCCGACCTCCGCAGCCAGGTCTCCATCGCACTTTCTTCCAAGGGTCTTGTCATCTTGTCCATGAACCTTGCACAGGCTTCTTTGGAAGATGTATTCCTTGAACTGACCTACGGCGATGCTGAACTGCCCGCCGCAGAAGAATCCCAAGAAAGTGAGGAAGATGCGCAATGAAAGCTGTTTATAACAAGGAGCTGAAATCCTTCTTCACCACCCCCATGGGCATGATTTTCATTGCATTCATGCTTCTGGTCGTCGGTCTTTACACCTGGGCGATCAACTTCATCCAGCTGATGCCCAACTTTGAATACGCACTGTATTCCGCAACGCTTGTATACCTGTTCTTTATCCCCGTGCTTACCATGCGTTCCATCGCAGAGGAAAAGCGCAACCGTACCGAGCAGCTTCTGTTCTCCGCGCCCGTCACCGTGGCTGACATCGTTTTGGGCAAGTACTTTGCGATGCTGACCATCCTTGCAATTCCGCTTGTGATCACCGCAGCATATCCCCTTATCATCAGCATGTACGGCGCAGTGAACTTTGCATCCGCATACCTTATGCTCTTTGCATTCTTCCTGCTTGGCGCTGCACTGACCGCAATCGGCATGTTCATCTCCTCCATGACGGAAAACCAGCTTATCGCAGCTGTCCTTTCCCTTGCAGCAATGCTGATGATCTACTTTATGAACAGCCTGATCAACATGGTGAATTCATCTTCCATCATGGCACTTTCCTTGTTCACCGTGTTCGTGGTGGTCTTCGCCATCGTGGTCTATTCCATGACCAACAGCAAAAACCTTGCTGTCATCCTTGGCTTTGTGCTGGAAATCGCAGTTGTGGTGCTCTACAGCATGTTCCCCGAAATGCTGATCACCGGCTTTGATGCAATGCTTTCTTCCTTCGCACTGTTCAACAGACTCAACAACTTCTACTTCGGCATGCTGGACCTGGGCGCACTTGCTTACTATCTTAGCGTCTGCGCACTGTTTGTACTGTTCACAGTACAGTCCATCGAAAAACGTCGCTGGAGCTAAAGGAGGGTATCGAAAATGGAAAAGAAAAACAATACCAAACCCGCAGCCAACAAGCGCGTTTTGAAAAGCGGCAGCTTTGCCATCGTCACCTGTGCAATTGCCATCGCACTTGTGATCTTCCTGAACCTGATCATCGGTCAGCTGCCTGCTTCCATCCGTCAGTATGACTTTTCTTCCACCCAGCTTTTCACGTTGTCTTCCCAGAGTGAAGAACTGGTGCGCGCCATCGATGAGGACGTCACCATCTACGTACTGACCACGGAAGATGCCGTCGATACCACCATCGACCATCTTTTGACCAACTACGCAGAGCTTTCCGACCACATCACCATCGAGCGTGTTGACCCCACCACCAATCCCTACTTCATCAACCAGTACACCACCGAGACGGCATACCTGAACACCGTCATCGTGGAAAGCGCAAAGCGCGCCCGCGTTGTAGGCTACTACGATATCTATAAGAACGAGTATTCCTACGACATGACCAGCGGCGGTTATAACACCACCACCACCTTCGATGGTGAAAACCAGATCACCGGCGCCATCGACTACGTTCTGTCCGACAACCTTCCCGTGGTCTACAATCTGGAAGGCAACGGCGAAGCAGCACTGCCTGCAACCATGGTTTCCGCCATCGCCCGTCAGAACGTGACACTGGATACGCTCAACATGATCTCTGCAACCGAGATCCCCTCCGATGCAGCTGCGATCATCATCAACAGCCCCACCAGTGACTTCACCGATGCACAGTATGACGTGCTGCTTGATTATCTTGAGCACGGCGGCCGCATGCTTCTTTTCACCGATTTCCAGAACGGTGCTCTGCCCCGCCTGAACGACCTGATGGAAAACTACGGTGTCAGAAGCGAAAACGCAGTGATTCTGGAAGGCAATACAAACTATTGCTACCCCAACTACAACTACTACCTGCTGCCCGACATCAACAAGCACGAAGTCACCAGCACTCTTGTGCAGGATCAGATCTTCGTCATGCTGCCCCTTTCCCACGGCATCCGTGAGCTTGAAAGCTACAGAAGCTCCCTGCAGATCACGCCCCTTCTTACCACCAGCACCGAGTCCTACGGCAAGATCGACGTCACCACCACCGAGCGTGAGGACGGCGATATCGAAGGTCCCTTCAACATCTCCACCGCAATCAGCGAAGTATTGAACGAAGAAGCAGGTATCGAGACCCGCATCGTATGGATCCCCACCAGCTTCATCATGGATGAATCCATCGACTCCGCTGTGGGCGGCACCAACTCCGTATTCGTACTCAACGCACTTTCCTGGCTTTGCGGCGAACAGGTAAGCGGCGTTGTCATCGACGCAAAGGCCCTCACCGGTGCTAAGCTTACCATGACCGCTTCCCAGGCAACGCTTTGGGCGATCGTTCTGATGGTCGCACTGCCCGTTGCATGCATCATCGGCGGCATCGTCATCTTCATCAGCAGGAGGAAGCGCTGATGAAAAAGTCAGTTAAACTGCTTATTCTTGTGCTTGTGCTGGCACTGCTTGCAGGCGGCTACTTCCTTTTGAAGGGTCTTGACCTGGAACAAAAGCAGGCCGATGCACAGGCAGCAGAGGAAGCTGCAAAGAACATCGAGATCGCAAGCTTTGATGCTATGAACTTCGACTTTATCGAAGTTGAAGCTGCTGATGATTCCTTTGTCATCCGCACGGGAACCGAGGGTGTCCCCTTCTACGCAGAGGGCATGGAAAATCTCACCCTTGACCCCGTAAAGGTTGCTGAAACCATCGTTAAGCTTGCACGTCTTACCGCAACCCATGCCATGGAAGAGGGCACCGATCCTGCCCAGTATGGTCTTGACAAGCCCGTCATGACCGTCAACTACGCCCTCAAGGACGGCAGCGGCGCGACCTACTATGTGGGCGCTGCAAACCCCGTCACCCATGAGTACTACTGCATGGTGGAAGGCGACGATACCGTGTATCTGATGGAAGGCGCCTATCACGACAACTTTGCAAACGGCGTGGTCGCCTTTGCACAGGTTGAAGTTCTGCCCGACCTTGCAGGTACTTATGTCACCGATTATCTGGTAGACTTCCGCGAGGGCGAAGAAAAGGAAGATGTCCACTTCGTCTACAGCGCAGAAGGCTTCGACGATGTGTACAATTACGCAGAGGTCTGGTTCTATGACAGCCCCGAATACGGTCTGCTGTCCACCGAATCCGTCGGCTTCAGCGATTTCATCAATGCCTCCACCACCATGGAGCTTGAGTACCCCATCGCAATCGCAAACGATGAGACCATCGCGGCCTTCGGTCTGGATGATCCCATGGTAGAAGTTTCGTATCAGTACGAAGCAGCTTATGAGGGCACGACAAGCGGCACCACAAAGATCCTCGTCAGCGATACGAACCCCAGCGAAGATAAGTACTACGTCATGCTGGAAGGCGGACAGTACATCTACGACATGGGTACCAGCCTTCTGACCAACATCTTCAACGTGGACCCTGCAACCCACGTCACCCCCGTTGCCATTGCAATCGACCTTGCAACCATCGATTCCATCGAAATCGACAGCGCAGCAGGTCATTATACCATCGAGTATGACCGCGAGGTCACCGACAACGAGGACGGCACCCAGACCACCACGTACTACTTCACCTCCAACGGTGTGGAACTGAATGAGGATCAGGCATACAACTGGCGCGTATTCTTCAACGAACTGCGCACCGAGTACGCCGACACCGTAAGCTTCGATCTGAACGACTTTGACGATTCCGAGCCTGCGGCGACCATCACCATCCACCGCAACACCGACACCTTCAAGACGATCACCTTCAGCTTCTACGCCTACGACTCCAGCTTCTACGTCTGCGACTTCGAGGGCGTGCGAATCCTTCTGTTCAACAAGAACTTCGTAAACTCCTGGGTCGAGCGTCTTCCCGAAGTGCTGCCGTAACAAAAAACAAAGAGCCATTGCATCCGCAGTGGCTCTTTTCTTATGCCATTTTTTCTGTGGGGACGGTTCATCCCCCACGCTCACGCGTGGGCGCTAAACCGCCCGATATAAGTAGCGGCAGGTT
>JAGBGW010000031.1 GCA_017935825.1 Clostridia bacterium | reverse complement strand
TCGAAGACCAGTTTTTCAAGGTTATCCATGGGCAGCAGGTAGGCATCCCAGTGGAAGTGGATGCGACTGTCGATGAGGCAGCGGCCTGCAATGCCTTTCTTTCGCATCATCTTGCTGCCGAAATTGGTTCTTCCCATATTTTCGCAAAGCACGGTCAGCACGTCACCTGCCTTGGCACAGAATGTGGTCTCAAGCCGATCGTTGATGTAGAGAATATCGATCAGCTTATCGTTGATATAAATCTGCGCACGATCGCCAAGGGATGCAAAGGAAAGCTTTGCTTCTTCATAATCGCGATTCAGCTTTGTTTGATAGGCAATGTAACCGTAACCGCCGCCGTAAGCTTCCATGCAAAGGGGTACTTCGCTGTGAATGGGGGAGGAAAGTTGGATAAGAGCCGTAAAGAAACCAGCTTTTTCCGTCAGCTGTACCTTGCCAAAGGCTTTCTTTTCTCTGTTGGACGGAATTTCGGGCAGTTCAGCCCCCGTATGCTTTTGGATCACACGACGAACGGCAAGGTATTTTTCGGTAATATCGCCGCATTCGGAAAGCAGCGCATCGTAATCGTAGCTTGTCACGTCAGGGGCAAAGGTCTCGTAGTGGTTGGCGCCTGAAGTAAAGCCAAAGTTGGTGCCGCCGATGAACATGTACATATTGGCGTGCCCGCGGGTGAGCATGTCGTCCACGGTCTTTGCATAGTCTTCGGGCGGCGTGGTGTGGTGGTATTCGTCGCCCCATGCATCGAACCAACCGTCCCACATCTCCATGCACATTTTGGGCATGTGAGGGAAAAGCTTATCGTGTTCCACGAAGTTTTCTTCCACACGACTGCCGAAGTTGAGGGTGGCAAGGCAGCCTTCAATGGTGCCGTCCAGTAGGTCGGTCTTTGACGTGCCGTCGGAGGTGAAAAGCGGCACATCGATGCCGCGGCGAATAAAGCCTTTCTTCAGATACAGAAGATATTCCTTGTCGTCGCCGTAGTAACCGTACTCGTTTTCGCACTGCACCATGATGATGGGACCGCCGTTGGTGCAAAGAAGAGGACGGATCTGATCGCACAGATGATCCAGATAACGGTCAAAGTGCGTGATATACGCCTTGTTCATGCAGCGGATCTCGATATTCTCATCGGTCTGGATCCACCAGGGCAGACCGCCGAATTCCCATTCTGCACAGATGTAGGGACCGGGACGCACGATCACCATCAGGTCGTAGGAAGCTGCGGTTTCGATAAACTTTGCAATGTCCAGCATGCCCGAAAAGTCGTATTCGCCTTGCTTTTTCTCATGCATATTCCATGCGCAGTAGGTCTCCAAACAATTGCAGCCCAGCGCCTTCATCTTTAAAAAGATATCGTCCCACGTATCGGGCATGTTGCGGAAATAATGTACCGCACCCGAGATGATCTTGATCGGCTTTCCGTCCCGAAGAAATTGATTGCCGTGGATTTCAAACTTCATGATAAGCACCCCTTTCACAGAATATCAGGTTGTAAACAAAAAGCTTGACCGAAACAGCCAAGCTTTTTATGTACTTTAAATAATCAGTCGATCAGCTTTCTGATCAGTGCGGTCTCGTCACGGGAGATGGTCTCGTCGATGGCGCAGATGCTTGCAACCAGCATGACGATGTCAGCCTTCAGGGAGCTGTTGACTGCATCGGCAAGTTTGTCCACCAGTTCTTCTTCATTGCCGGTGTAAAGGTCGGTGTATCTGTCGATCTGAGAGGGGGACATGTCAAGAACATCGCCGAGGAAACGCTGTTCCAAAGCGGTGAGCTTGCCGTCAGCACCGATTGCTGCCAGCATAATAGCGGAAAGCATCAGTGCACCTTTGTTGTCAGGATCGACCTGCTTGCAAACAGGCAGAAGGTTTGCAGCTGAGGTTTTTGCCAGCTTTACAAGGTCGGGATAATCCTGATTGACGATCTTCTGCAGAATGTCGTTGAGAGCGGACATATTTGTTTTTCCTCCATAAAATAAGCGTAGCGCTTTTTTGTTGATTCAATTTTATCAGCAAGTGAATTTGATGTCAATTGCAATGTATTTTTATTCTCGACGGCAAACCGGTTGACCGTTTCATATACATTTTGTATACTGATTAAATGAATGAACAGGAGGGGTAAACCGATGAAAATTGATGAAAAAGCAGTTGTTTCCATGAT
>JAGBGW010000247.1 GCA_017935825.1 Clostridia bacterium | reverse complement strand
TACTCCAAAAAGCATCTGGATTTTTCCAACCTTTCTTATGCGGACTCCATGGCATTTTCCTGGATGCTGATGCAGTTTAAAAGCTGCGACTTCTACCGCGGTGTCAAGCAGGTGGTGGTGGACGAAGCACAGGACTACACACCCCTGCAGTATGAGATGCTCAATCGTCTCTTCCCCCGTGCACGCTACACGGTGCTGGGTGACGTGAACCAGTCCATCGGCAAGGTGGAGGATGAATCCATCTACGAGACCATCGAGAAGATCATCACCCGTAAAAAGAGCCTGCGCATCACCATGAACAAGTCCTTCCGCTGCACCAACCAGATCATCCGCTTCTCGTCCCGTTTCATCGACAGCCGATTTGGTCTTGTCAGCTTCAACCGTGACGGTGAAGAACCCCGTGTGCTTGCCTACGAAGGCGGCAACGACATGCTGGACGATTTGCCGAATGTGGTCAAGTCTCTCTACGACATGGGCTGCGGCAACGTGGCGATCATCACCAAGAACGCATCTCAGGCGGCAAGCCTGTATGCACAGGCCAACCTGCCCGAGGCCCAGCTGATCGTGCAGGATCGCGAGTACGACCTGACGGGCACGCTGATCGTTCCCATCTATATGGCAAAGGGTCTTGAATTTGACGGTGTCATCATCTTCGGCGCCGACGACGAAAACTACCGCCATCAGGACGACCGCCGTCTGCTTTACATCAGCGCCACCCGTGCGCTGCACGCACTTTGTGTCACCTACGCAGGTGCGCCGTCCCGCTTCCTTTGCGATGAACCCGTGGTGGAGGAAAAGGAGGAAGAAGATGTCTGATAAACTTGCACAGCTTGTGGCAGAGATCATGAACGTGGACCCTGCCGATATCAACCAGCGCACGCCCCTTCGCGCGGCGGATGGTCTGGATGCACTGGACTTTGCCCGTCTGATCATCGCGGCGGAAAAACGGTTTTCCCTTACCATCTACGACGTGGATGCAGCAGCCTTCTGGTACTTTGAAGACATGCGCGCCTATCTTGCAGACAGAATGCGCGATGACGGCAACGACGATGAGGAACCCGAAGACGCAGTCATCGACGTGGACGAGTATTTCTATTCCGACCCCGATGTGAAGATGGAATAATATAACCTCACATGACTCGAATTGATCCGCATTTGGGCGGTTCTGTCCGGATCTTTTGGTCTTATCGGATTCACCCTAACGTCCAGTTAAGGCAAATCCTCTGCAACCAAAATCTCTCGAACATTCCTCGCCCAACTGTGCTTCGCAGTTTCTTCGGTCAGATTTGAGTCGGAATGAGGCTTATATTTGATAACAATCTTGATTGAAACGACAAAGGTTCGTATGAAATATGGGTACAAATCTGCCCGAAAAACCGAATCAATTTAAATCATGTGAGGTTAATATGGCTATCGAGAAAGTAAAGGAATTTTTCGCACAGTTTGGCAGAGAAGCCGACGTACTGGAATTTGAAGTGTCCTCCGCAACGGTGGAGCTGGCAGCCCTGGCCCTTGGTGTGGAAGGCAAGCGCATTGCAAAGACCATGTCCTTTGCAAAGGACGACACCTGCATCCTTGTGGTTGCGGCAGGCGATGCCCGTGTGGACAATGCAAAGTTCAAGCATACCTTTGGCATGAAAGCCAAGATGCTTGCCTTTGACGATGTGGAGCCCCTTGTGGGTCACGCCGTGGGCGGTGTGTGCCCCTTTGCCATAAACGATGGGGTAGAGGTATTCCTCGACGAATCGTTGAAGCGATTTGACACCGTGTTCCCCGCCTGCGGTTCTTCCAACAGCGCAATCGAGCTGACGTGCGAGGAACTTGAGAAGTACTCCGCCGCCAAAGCATGGGTAGATGTGTGCAAAAACTGGGAATAAAGGAAATGTATGATGAAAGGAGCGATACCGTTTTGTATCGCTTCTTTTTTTAAATAAACAGTTTATACTGTTGAAAAATAAATTAACTTTGTATAGAATAAAATCAATAAAAGCCGAAGTACGGCAGAACGGAAAAAAAGGAGAATACACTATGTCCGCAGAATATACGTTGACCCATAAAGACGGAAGACAGTTTGTTGGTGTGGCAAAATGGACGCCGCAGGAATTTGAAGTATTGACCGGAGCGCAGCTTGCCGATGCTTTTTCTGAAATGGCGCAGTTCGCAAATTACTGTGAAACCAATTTCTATACGCCCATTGACGATTTGTCCGGTCAGATTTCTAAAATCGAAGGCGATTATCAGGATGCAAAAACCGGTCTGTTGTCCTATGGTATTGCAGTGGCGGTTTGTCTTGTCCTTTGGATCATCACCAAGGTTGCAGATAAGAATTTCCTGGCATTTATGTGCACATTCCTTTTGATCGGTGCTGTTGTCATGGCAGTGATTTCTTTGATCAAATTCCTTGCGGCAAGCAAGAAGGAAAAGACGTTGCCGAATCTGCAGGCACAGCTGGAGCAGGTGGAAGCTGCCAAGGAACAGGCGATGTACGGCACCTATGTCAACCAGATGGCAACGGGTCTTGTGGCACTGCCCAACTATTACCTGACCTCTGCAGCACTTTCTTTCATGGCAAATGCAGTTCGCAACCACAGAGCAAATACTGTGGCACAGGCTGTCAATCTGCATGAAATGGAAAAGCAGCATCTGCAGACGATGCGCGTCATGAGCCAGCAGCTGGAAGCACAGCAGCAGGCAGCGGCAGCAGCACAGCAGGCGGCAGCATCCGCACAGGCAGCTGCAGACAGCGCACACACTGCAGCGATGAACAGCTACTACGACAGAAACAAGTAATTTTATAATCAGACAGCCAAAAGAGCGGAACGTTTTGTTCCGCTCTTTTTTTGCGTTTTTTGGGGCAAAAAATATAAGAAAACGAAATAAAACCCTGATATCGATATTTACTATCGATAAACAGTAGTCAGATATCGATAAATTTTTACTGGGATATTGACATTGCATCTTTCACAAGTCTATAATTGTCGAGGCAAAGCCGATTTTGCAAGGTTTTTGCCGCATAACAGGCTTTGGAAATTGGCCGTTTCCATTGTGCCCTGCAGGATAAACACTGCGCAGTGACTGCAGGGATCGTGCGGTTTTTTTGCACCGTGCAAAATCTGTAATGCAATACAAGTGGAGACTTGATTTTTGAGGAGGAACAATGAAATCTAAGTTTGAGAATCTGTTCAAAGTAGACGGCAAGTTCTACTATGGCTGGGTTGTTCTGCTTTGCGGCTTCATGTCCATGTTTATCTGCTATGTTATTAAGGTTAACTGCTATGGACTGTTCTACAACCCCATTTGCGAAGAGTTCGGTATCACTCGTACCGCTTTTACGCAGACTAACACTGTTATGACGTTTGCCATGATGGGTTCGTCCCTGTTTATCGGCAAACTGTATAAGAAATTCCCCGTCAAGTGGATGCTGACCGCTTGCGTTACCCTCACCAGCGTTTGCTATCTTCTGATGAGCCGCACCACCGCTCTTTGGCAGATGCTGATCCTTGCCGGTATCCAGGGTATCGGCTGGGCAGGTGCAACCAACCTTCCTGTAACCATCATGGTTTCCAACTGGTTCGGTCCCAAGGTAAAGGGCACCGCAATGTCCATCGGTATGCTTGGTTCCGGCGCAGGTGCACTGGTTTGGGTTAAGGTCATCAACTCCGTGATCGCAAACTCCGGCTGGCGTGCAGCTTACCTTGCAATGGCAGGCATCAACGCACTGATGATCCCGATCGCAATCTTGCTGATCGTCTCCATGCCTTCCGATAAGGGCTTCGAGACCCGTGTTGGTGACCCCTCTCCCGAGGAGACCAAGAGCGCTGTTCCGCTTCAGCGTGCAGGTATCACCGGTGGTCAGGCTCTTAAGACCGGTCGTTGGTGGACCCAGTGGCTGGCAGGCGCAGTTACCATGATCGGTGCTGCAGCATTCAGCGCACAGTTCGTTGCATACTTCACCGAGGTTACCGGCGATTCCAACCAGGCAGCTTCCATCTATGCAGGCGCACTTGGCACCATGATCCTTGGTAAGTTCCTCGTCGGTGTTCTTGCAGACGTTCTGCACATCAAGCGCGTATCCGTTCTGGTTCCCATCTTCTACGCAGGCGTTTTCATCTGCATGGCAATGGCTACCAAGAACATGATCTTTGCTACCATCCTCATCCCCATGTACATGCTCGGCGGCGCACTGCCCTCCACCGTACCTTTCCTGATCACCTCCTACAACTTCGGTGACAAGGACTACGGCACCATGTCCGGCTGGATGAACATCGCAGGCAACGTCGGTCAGATCGTTGGCCCCACCGTTGCAGCAATGGTATTCGACATCACCGGTACCTACGTACTTGCATGGTACATCTTCGCAGCTCTGATGCTGGTGGTATCCGCTTTGTACTTCATCTCTACCCGTCTGAGCACCAAGCAGATCGCAGAGATGGGCTTCGAGCGCTAAGTTAACCCGATCATTTGATCAAACAATTTTAAGTGAGGTAAATCACATGAAAAATTATTTTGACGTACAGGGCAAAGTTGCTCTTGTAACCGGCGCATCCTCCGGTCTTGGCCGTCAGTTTGCACTTTGCCTTGCAGAGCAGGGCTGCAACGTGGTCGTCTGCGCTCGCCGCATCGAGAAGCTGGAAGAAGTAAAGGCTGAAGCTGAGGCTCTTGGCGTAAAGTGCCTTGCAATCCAGTGCGACGTTGGCCACAGCGAGCAGATCGCTGCATGTGTCAACAAGGTCGTAGAAACCTTCGGCCGCATCGATATCCTCATCAACAACGCAGCTGCAGGCTTTGCAACTCCCGCTGTTGAGTGCGACGACGCTACCTGGGAGCGCACCATGGGCATCAACGTAAACGGCGTGTTCTACATGGCTCGCGAGGTTGGTAAGGTCATGCTCAAGCAGGGCTACGGCCGCATCATCAACATCGGCTCCTTCCACTGCCAGGTCACCATGAACGGCGTACCCCGCTCCGGTTACTCCACCGCAAAGGGCGCTGTCATGATGATGACCAAGGCTCTGGCTGCAGAGTGGGCAAAGGGCGGCATCACCGTCAACTGCCTTGGCCCCGGCTACTTCGCAAGCGAAATGTCTGCTAAGGTTGCAGACCAGAAGTACGAAGATGGCATCAAGAACGGCTGCCCCATGGGTCGTCGCGGCAACCCCGGCGAGCTCAACGGCGCAATGCTGTTCCTTGCATCCGACGCTTCCAGCTATGTGACCGGTCAGCTTCTGCTGGTCGACGGCGGCTGGACCATCGTCTAATTCTGAATGAAACCTCGATGGACTGTGCACGGATGTATCTGCGCACAGTCCTTTTTTCATGAAATTCCGGCAGGAGGAGGGTAATGGTGTATAGCGAAATCGTTGGTATTTTGGTTCTGATCGGCTGCGTGATCTGCTTTGTGAGCCGCTGTATTCCCGAAGCTGTGGCAGGCGTCATCGGCTGCGTGCTGATGGTGCTGTTCAAAGCCTGCAGCTTTGACGATGTATTCGGACAGTTTTCCAACAGCATCGTCATTTTGATGGTATCCTCCATGATCGTGGGCATCGCCATGTTCAAAACAGGTGCTGCCCGCATCCTTGGACAGACTGCGATCCGTGCCTCGAAGGGAAATGAAAAGACATTTCTGATCGTCACGTTTTTACTTTCTGCGGTGCTTGCCATGTTCCTTGCAAATACAGCGATTCTGGCTGCGCTGATCCCCATTGTGGAAAGTGTCAGCCGTGCTTCCGACAGGATGCACAGAAAAAATCTGCTGCTGCCCCTGGGCTGCGCCGTCATGTACGGCGGTGCATGCACCCTCATCGGCTGCACACCGCAGCTGACGGCAAACGGACTGATGGTCAATATGCATGGTGAACAGATGACCATGTGGACACTGACCGCGCCCGGTCTTTGCATCACGGCACTTTTTGCGATCTATCTTTTTGTATGGGGTTATCGCGACGGCATCCGCATCTGGGGCGATCGTCCCGAAGAAGAAATGGATGTGGCGCAGAAAAAGCTGGATGCGGTGATGAACGATCAGGTGGATAAGAAAAAGCTGATCACCATCTCCATCATTGCAGGACTTATGATGTTCTTCTACGTGACGAACATTTTGTCCACCACCATGACCGCACTTTGTGCGGCGATCGCGTGCGTGCTGACGGGCTGCTGCTCCATGAAGGACGTCACCCGTGAGGTCTCCTGGTCCTCCGTCATCTTCCTTGGCGCATGTCTTGGTCTTGGCAACGCGCTGACCGTGTCGGGTACGGGCGAATTTATCGCAGATATGGTCACAAGCCTTCTTGGTACCTCCCGCGATCCCTATCTGATATTCGTGGTGCTGGTCACGCTGACCATGATCTTAAGCCAGGTCATCACCAACTCCACCGCCATCATCATCGTACTGCCCATCGCACTTTCCATGTGCCATGCCTACGGCTTTGATGCCATGGGTTTCTGTGTCGGCATCACCTTCGCGGCAAGCTTTGCCTTCTGCACGCCCCTTGCGGCAGCACAGATCACCATGACCCAGGTGGCAGGCTACGATTTCATGGATTATGTGAGATTCGGCTGGAAACCCTCGCTGATCACCCTTGCGGCGATCATCGCGCTCGTTCCGCTGTTTTATCCATTAGTGTAAACAAAAAAGAGTTGAGCATTTGCTCAACTCTTTTTGCGTTATTCTTCAAACATCACATCGATGAACACGGTGTACTCTTCCACCCACTCGGTGGGGAAATAGAAACTATGGGAATAACCGCCTTTGTCGATCAGCATCACGTGGCAGTCGCGCCTGCGCTTTTGGGTGATGACGCCGTCAAAGTAGTCGAAGGACTCCACATCGCGGAAGGTCTCATAAACACCGCTTAAATCCTCGCCTTCGCCTGCCTGCTTTCGTACCACCACCTGCGTGTCACCCTTTTGATAGGTTACTTCCAAAAGTACGCCGCCCATCACGCGAAAGGTTGTGGCTTCATAGCTGCCGATCTCTTCGGGCAGGTCAAGTTCAAAGCCCACCGCATCCACCGCCTCGGCAAGAGAAGAATATTCCTGCCACGGATTTCCCATCTGCATGGGTACTTCCTCTTTCTTCCCACAGCCGAAAAGAAGGGACAGCATCAAACAAAGCACAACGATCATTTTGATTGTATTCATCGCATTTTTCCTCCATATCCTTTACACTATCATACCACGCAAAGGACGGATTTGTTACAAAAGAAAAAGAGCTGAACGGGTTTCATTCAGCTCTTTTTGTGTGAAAATTTGTAGGGCGGGGGCTTGCTGTCGCCGTGTACGCTCATTACAAAAGAGTAATGCCTGCCTTCTCGCAAGCAGTTTTGGTCTCCTCATCCCAGACCGAGGACTGGACCTCGCCGATGTGGGCTTTGCGCATCAAGAGCATGCAAAGACGGCTTTGACCGATACCGCCGCCGATGGACAGGGGCAGTTTGCCCTCCAGCAGCATCTTGTGGAACAAAAGCTCACGGCGGTCGTCACAGCCCGATTCGCGCAGCTGGCGGTCCAGCGCTTCCTCATCCACGCGAATACCCATGGAGGAAAGCTCAATGCTTCTGTCAAGCAGATCGTCCCAGAAGAGGATGTCGCCGTTTAATTCCCAATCGTCGTAGTCGGGGGAACGCATGCCGTGGGGCTTGCCCGAGCGAAGCTTGCCGCCGATCTTCATAATGAAGGTGGAAGGATGCTGGCGCACGTACAGGTCCTCGCGCTCCTCAGGGGTCTTGTCAGGATACATGTCCTCCAGCTCCTGCGTGGTGACGAAAGAAACCTCGCGGCAGATCTTGGTGTGCAGCACGGGGTAGATGGCGTTGATGGCGGTGCAGGTATCTGCAATTGCCTCCACGATGGAGGAAACGGTGGCCTTCAGATATTCTTCCGTTCTCTGCTCACGGGTGATGACCTTTTCCCAGTCCCACTGGTCCACGTAGACCGAGTGCAGGTTATCAAGCTCATCCTCGTCGCGGCGGATCGCGTTCATGTCGGTGTAAAGACCGTTTCCGGGGTAGAAGTCATAGCGGTACAGCGCCATACGCTTCCACTTTGCAAGGGAGTGTACCACCTGCGCATCCGTGCCCGTTGCCTTGACGGTGAAGGATACGGGGCGCTCGGTGCCCGAAAGGTTATCATTCAGACCGGTGGAAGCTTCAACAAACAGCGGCGCCGATACGCGGCGAAGGTGCAGGTTTGCTGCCAGTTTGTCCTCAAACAGGCGCTTCAAAAGGCCGATGCATTTTTGTGTGTCATACATGCCAAGGGCAGATACATAGCCCTCGGGAATAATGGTGTTCATATTCGTCAGACTCCTTTGGGAGTTTTATGCAAATCTTCTATAATTCATGCACAAAACTATTGTACCTGAACAAGGATAAATGTCAATCCACGGCGAATATACAATGTGCTGAACTATTGAAAAAATCACCCGAATTGATGTGAGAATGGGGGAATTTCAGATGAATCGATATGGCTTTGTCAAACTTGCAGCGATCACACCGCACCTTGTGCTGGGTGACGTCCAGGAAAATACGGAACAAATCATCGCACTTGCAAAACAAACGGATGCAGATGTGCTGGTGTTTCCCGAGCTTAGTCTTACAGGCGCTACCTTGGGCGACCTGTTTTCTCAGGTTGCGCTTTTAAATTCCATCGCACCTGCGCTTGAAAAAATTGCAAACGCATCCTGCCATATGCAGGGGAAGCTGCTTTTCGTCGGCACACCTTTGATCTGCATCGGCAAAATCTTCAACTGTGCCGTGGCGATTGCCAACGGTGAGATTCTGGGCGTGATCCCGAAGACCTTCCTTCATCCTGTCCGCGATGCAAAGTTCACCCGTGCACAGGTTTCCAAAGAGCTGACCATCCGCGTGGGCAAAAAATGCGTGCCCTTCGGCACGGACCTGCTGTTCTGTGAAGAGGAAAGCGAACTTGTGGTCGCCGCACAGATCGGCGAAGACCTGTACGCACAGGTGACCCCTGCCGCACTTTCCTGCGCAGGCGGCGCCAACGTGGTGGCCAACCTGTTTGCAGACGATGCTTCCGTGGGGCAGGATGCACGCCGCCAGCTGTTTGTAAAAGCCCATAGTGCCCAGTACGATGCCGCATACGTACTGGCAAACGCAGGTACGCAGGAGTCCACCGCCGACTACGTCTTCAACGGTCACAGCCTCATCGCTGTCCGCGGCAAGAACGTAAAGCAGCACAAGTACACCTTTGGCGCACTGTGCGATTATGTGGACGTGGAGAAGATCGAATTTGTCAGAAGAAAGAAGCAGAATCTTTCTCCCCTTCGTGACAACTATCGCCGTATCAGCTATAAAGGCGGCGATACGGAACGTCTGCCCGAATACGTACAGGCCTATCCCTTCATTCCTGAGGACAAGTGTGAGCGTGCCGCACGATGCGAGGAGATCATTGCACTGCAGGCACATGCCCTTGCAACGCGCCTTCAAAAAATCCATGCAAAGTCCGCTGTCATCGGCATTTCCGGCGGTCTTGATTCCACCTTGGCATTGATCGTCACGGCAGAGGCATTCAAGATCGCAAACCTGCCTTGCGAAAACATCCTTGCCGTCACCATGCCCGGCTTTGGCACAAGCGACCAGACCTTCAGCAGTGCAAAGGAACTCATCGACCGCTTCGGCGCCACCATGCGCATCGTTCCCATCAAGGATGCCTGCCTGCAGCACTTCAAGGACATCGGTCACGATGTGGATGCCCACGATGTGACCTACGAAAACACCCAGGCACGAGAGCGCACCCAGATTTTGATGGACCTTGCCAACAAGATCGGCGGCATCGTGGTGGGTACGGGCGACCTGTCCGAGCTGGCACTTGGCTGGTGCACCTACAACGGTGACCACATGAGCATGTATTCCGTCAACGGCGGTGTGCCCAAGACGCTGATGCAGCACATCATCGCTTACTATGCAGACACCCATGAATCCTGCGCCGCCGTCCTGCGCGCGGTGCTGGATACCCCCATCAGCCCCGAGCTTCTGCCCCCCGACAAAGAGGGCAAGATCGCCCAGAAGACGGAAGAGCGCATCGGCAAGTACGACCTGCACGACTTTATCATCTTCCACGCGCTGGGCGGCGGCTGTGCACCCGACAAGGTCTTTGCACTTGCCTGCATCGCCTTCCCCGATGTGGAGCGCGAGACAATCAAAAACACCATGCGCACCTTCTACCGGCGGTTCTTTACCCAGCAGTTCAAGCGCAACTGCCTGCCCGATGGCCCCAAGATCGGCTCCATCGGCTTCTCCCCCAGAGGCGACTGGTCCATGCCCTCGGAGGCAAGCGCACAGCTTTGGCTGAATCAGGTGGAAGCAATCGAAATTTAGATTTTTGCATCATAAAATGCGGTATGCTGTTGCATACCGCATTTGTTTTTTGGTTTTTTTATTCGGGCAGGGTATCTTCGTAAATGAAGCGATGCAGGATCTCGGTGGCTTTATCCAGATCGTACACGTAGCACCACATGCCGTTGATGGTCTCGCCGCGGGAATTAACATTGCCGTCGGGGAAGGAGTACTGCTCGATGGTGGCATTGTTGGTGACCGCCCAAATACCAAGTTCCAGCATTTCGCTGTCGGTCAGCGAGGTGGAGCACTGCGCAAGCACCAGTTTGACCAATCCGGGGTAACGGGTCACCGGTTGCTTTTTCGCCGTTTCGTACAGTGCCATCAGCACTTCGCGCTGGCGCCCCGTACGGGCGCCGTCATTGCCGTTGTAGCGGTCGCGGGAATATGCCACAGCCTGCGGACCGGAAAGCAGTACATCGCCTGTCTGAGTGATCTCAGAACAGGGGATACCGATGCGGTTAAGCTCAGCAATATACTGGTTTGCAACACGGCGTTCATCGGAATCCACGTTGACGGTAACACCGCCCACGTAGTCGATGATCTCGGCCACCTGTGCGAAGTTGACGGCAACAAAATCCTGAATATCCATCTGGAAATTCTGGTTCAGCGTTTTGATGGCAAGGGTGGGGCCACCATAGGAAAATGCATGGTTAATCTTGGTGCTGCCGTAGCCTTCCACTGCAACATAGGTATCGCGGGCGATGGAGATCAAACGGATCTTGTTGTTGGTCTTATCCACCGAAACGATCATGATCACGTCGGAATTGCCTGTGGTATCAGTGGTGCTTCTTGTGTCCACACCGTACAGTGCAAAGTTGATGACCTCGGGACCGGCGGGAACTTCTTCCTGCTGGACGTCGTCGTTTTCACTTACTGTGGTCGGCGGCGTGGTGACGATGCCAAGATCATCGGTGTTCAGGTCCACACGCTCAGCCTGGCCAAGCAAAGATTTTACATAGATCAGACCGCCGCTGAAAAGACCGCTTAGTATAATGATCACGCAGAACAATGTAATAAACATGCGCCGCGTGCGGCGGCGTTTGCTTCTTCTGCGTTTGGAACGCGGGCGGTCCATGCTGAGAAAATCCTCATGACGGCTGTTGTTGCGTGTATACATAGGTTGCTGTCGCAATGCCAAATCAGCTCCTGTTCGTAGTCTTACGATGGTAAATCATGATGAACATGTATAGCATACATGTTCGCTTATTGTATCTTTGTGCGGTCGACCTGTCAAATCAAGGCGATTTAACGGATAAAATGGGTGGAGATCTTCTCTTCTTTTTCAGGCAGACCGTATGCTTCTTTGCCCAGAGCGATGGATTTCATCAAAAACACCATGTTGCGTGCCAGCGTACGCATGGTCTGCAGACCTTCGCCGTCTTGCACCGCCTCGCCCTGATTGCGTCCGTGAACGCTGTTCCAGTACTGGCTGGATGCAACGGGCATACCGGTGATGGTGAAGTATTTGTTCAGTTCGTCAAAGGTTGCCGAAAGGCCGCCGCGGCGAGCCACCACCACGCTTGCGCCCACCTTCATGGTCTTGTCAAAGGACGTGGAGTAGAACAGGCGGTCAAGAAGACTTACCAGCGTGCCGTTGGCGGAAGCATAGTACACGGGGCTTGCCACAACAAGACCGTCGCATGCTTCCAGCGCAGGGGAAAGCTCATTTACGATGTCGTCAAATGCACACTTGCCGTTTTGCTTGCAGTAACCGCAGCCGATGCAGCCGCGTACTGCCAGGGAGCCGATCTCCACACGCTGGACTTCCACGCCGTTTACTTCAAAAATCTTCGTCATCTCATCCAGTGCGATGGCGGTGTTACCTGCTTTGTGGG
>JAGBGW010000246.1 GCA_017935825.1 Clostridia bacterium | reverse complement strand
TGCCCGGCGTGGGCCGCAAGACCGCCAACGTGGTCATGAGCTGCGCCTTTGGGGCGGACGCCATCGCGGTGGATACGCATGTATTCCGCGTGACCAACCGCCTTGGTCTCGCCGACGCGGGCGATGTGCTGAAGACCGAGCAGCAGCTGATGGAAAACATTCCCCGCGATACCTGGTCCATCGCACACCATTGGCTGATCTGGCACGGCAGACGCGTTTGCGATGCACGCAAACCCAAATGTGACGTGTGTACTTTGAACGGTCTTTGCCAAGACTATCTTGCACGGACAAGCGCTGAGTAAATTCCCACTTCAATTGAAAGAGATGTGATATACATGTTTATCGACCACGCAACAATTATTGTAAAGGCAGGCAATGGCGGCAACGGCTGTGCTTCGTTCCGTCGTGAAAAATACGTGCCCCGCGGCGGCCCCGACGGCGGTGACGGCGGCCTCGGCGGCAGCATTATCTTCGTTGCCGACTCCCGTCTTCGCACCCTGCAGGACTTCCGTTATCAGCGCGCCTATCGTGCCAAGCCCGGTGAAAACGGTCAGGGCAGAAACAAGCGCGGTGCAGACGGGGAAGACCTTGTCATCCGCGTGCCCGTAGGTACCGTTATCAGAAATAAAGATAACGGCAACGTGCTGCTTGACCTGTTCCGTGAAGGGGAAGAGAAAGTCCTTCTTCGCGGCGGCAAAGGCGGCTGGGGCAATGTGCATTTTGCAACGCCCACGCGCCGCTCTCCCGATTTTGCGCTGGATGGCGAACGCACCGTGGAACACGAAGTGCTTCTTGAACTGCAGTCCATCGCAGACGTGGGTCTTGTCGGCTATCCCAACGCAGGCAAATCCACCTTCCTTTCCGCAACCACTGCGGCTCGTCCCAAAATTGCAGCCTATCCCTTCACAACGCTGCAGCCTAACTTCGGCGTTGTGTCCATGGGTGAGGATAACAGCTTCGTCATCGCCGACATCCCCGGCATTATCGAAGGTGCACATGAGGGCGTGGGTCTTGGCCACGACTTCCTTCGTCATATCGAGCGCACCAGAATGCTTCTTCACCTGATCGATATGACAGGCTTTGACGGCCGCGATCCTTTGGATGACTACGATGTCATCAATGCAGAGCTGGAGAATTTCTCTCCCATCCTTGCGGCAAAGAAGCAGATTGTCGTTGCCAACAAGCTGGACGTGCCCGAAGGTCAGGAAAACTTCCGCCGCCTGCAGGAAAAGCTGAAAGGCACCGATGTGGAACTTTACGGCATCTCCGCCGTCACCCGCGAAGGTTTGAAGGAACTGCTCTATCGCGTGGCACAGGTCGTGGCAGAACTGCCTGCTCCCGAAGCATACCATGTGGAAGAGGAGATCACCCAGTTTGAAAACGAGAACGAATACGAAGTTACGCTGGACAAGTCCACGGGCATCTACCATGTCACGGGCGGTCTGATCAACAAGCTTGGTCGCCGCATCGACCCCAACGACGAACAGTCCATGAACTTCTTCCAGCATGTACTGCGTGAAAGCGGCATCATCGATGCACTGGAAGACCTGGGCATTGAAGAAGGCGATATGGTGCGCCTGCTCGATGTCGAATTTGAATATATTCCGTAAAATAAGGAGAAACAACACATGCGTACATCTTCCCAGCGTGCCTATCTGCGCTCTTTGGCACAGACCATGGATCCCATTCTTTACATCGGCTATGCAGGCATCACCGAGCAGGTCATCCAGCAGGCAGACGATGCCCTTGCAGCCCGCGAGCTGATCAAGTGCTCCATCCAAAAGAGCGTTGATATCGACACCCGTTCCATGTGCGACGCACTTTGCGAAGCAGTCCATGCGGACGGTGTCCAGTGCATCGGCAGAAAGTTCGTCATCTACCGCCGTGCCCGCCAGCCCGAAAAGCGCAAAATCCAGCTGCCCAGATAAATGAAAAACAAAAGGACGTGTGTATGCACGTCCTTTTTCTATGTAGTTTTTGTATCGTAGGGGCTGGCGACTCGACAGCCCTGAATGCTTGAATTATATCTGTTGCAAAACTTAAATTCTGTACCACATTTCGTTACCATGTCATCCTGAGCGAAGTCGAAGGATCTCTAATTTAAAAACATCTTTGCACAGAAGAAAGCTAACGCACTGCATCATAATCATATCAATCCCTCGTAGGGGCTGGCGTCACGACAGCCCTGAAAGCTTGAATTATATTGTCGTAAAACTTATCGATAAATGTTTGTTACAGCAAGCCTTCCTCTCCAAGGAAGATGGCAAAACCGGAGGTTTTGACGGAAGGAGTCTACAAAACCTCTTTCCTCCTGCCGACAAAACACCCTGCCGCCAGTGCAAACAACACACACGCACTGATGCGGTAATACATGGGGTAGAGCATAAACATGGAACTGACCAGCAAATACACCCCACAAAGTATGTACCGCTTGGTATGAGCAGGGGAAAACAGCAGTGACTTCTTCACCCTTGCCCGTGTGTGTTTCGGTGCATGCTCGATCACATGCCGATAAATTTCTTCTTCTTTGACGGGAATACTCGCTTCAAGCAGTGGATGCGTTGTGTCAAGCACAAGCCGAAACCTAAGTTTCTCCAAAAACGCGATGATCTCCTCGGAGCACCTGCCCGTAACAAACACGATCCCGCTTTTTCCATGCAGCGACACCAGATCACGCAATTCCACCTTCTCATCGGGCAAAACGTACAGTACATGAAAGGGGAGACGTTCTCCCTTCCACAAAGCCGTTTTCAGCTTCTCATCAAGTTTTACGTCCACTTGCTCCAAAAAGGGGAGAAGTATACCCCAAAATGTCTTCTGATCGGCGAAAAACAGCTTTTCCATCCGCACTTTGTGTTCCAACTGTAACAGCTTATCTTTCAGATACCGCCTGTTTCTCTCACGTTTCACCATGCGGATGACACTGACAACCATCGCCGTCAGAAGGATGCAGAGCATCAAACTGACCACCCGTGTTTTCGTCAGCCGAAATATGCCTGCATAAAACACCAGCGCAAGCAAAGCCGTCCCAAGCACTTTGTCAATTGCCTGTGCAGCCTTGGTCTTGCCCCGTACTTTTTCTTTCAGCAGAAGCTCTTCCGCCTGTTTTTGCAGCATACTTTTTTCATCCATATTGGTAGTGTGCACAGCACTTCACAAACCATGCAGCAAACTGTATACTTTTTTGCAAATGTTGCACGACGGGGGAAAAGGGGATATAATTCCCTTAATAAGTTTTTGAAAAAAGGAGGAAATACAATGTTCCCTACCTATGACCTTCATGACGGTTACAAAATTCCCCAGATCGGCTTTGGTACCTTCAAATTGATCGAGCACGACGTCTGCTACAACGCAGTGCGTGCAGCTATCGACGGCGGCTACACCAGCATCGATACCGCAACCGCTTACAACAACGAAGAAGCAGTTGGCGAAGCAATCCGCGACAGCGGCGTTGCACGTGAAAAGCTGTTTGTCACCACCAAGCTGCACAATCCCCACCGCGGCTATGAATCCACCCTTAAGGCATTTGACGAGAGCATGGATCGTCTTGGCCTTGACTACCTTGACCTGTACCTGATCCATTGGCCCGGCACTCCTGAACTGTTCCTGCCCACTTGGGAAGCATTCCTGAAGCTCCAGCAGGAAGGCCGCATCCGCTCCGTTGGCGTTTCCAACTTCCTGAAACACCATCTGGAAACCCTGATTGATGCATTTGGCGTTGTTCCCGTCATCGACCAGATCGAGTCCCATCCCTTCCTTCTGCAGAAGGAAACCGAGGATTTCTGCAAAGAAAACAAGATCCAGATCGAGGCATGGAGCCCCCTGATGCGCGGCAGCGAAGTGCTGGAAAAGCCTGTGATCAAAGAGCTTGCTGAAATCTACGGCAAGGACACCGGTCAGATCATCCTGCGCTGGCATGTGCAGCATGGCCGCCGTCCGCTTCCTCGCTCCTCCAAGCCCGAGCGCGTCATCACCAACGCAAACATCTTTGACTTTGAGCTGACCACAGAGCAGATGGCAGCTATCGATGCTCTTACCGTGGCACACACCCGCTGCGGCCCCAACCCCGATGAATTTGCACTGACTCTGTAATTGCAAAATAAGAAGGCTTCTCCCATTCCGATGGGGGAAGCTTTTTCTTTCACGCTTTAAAGTGCTGATTATTTTGCTTGAATATGTACATATATTCTGCTATAATAGTTTTTGCATGGTGCGCCATGTGTTGTGATTCGGCAAGACGGTAGGCAATGTTGCATGGCTCGAATCACAGCGGCTTTTCAACGCGTAGTATGGTTTGCATGGAAGTTTTATGTCATTGAACGCACTTTATGGATGTACGCGTGTTTTTTGGCCGCGTGCATTTTTTTATTTGTAAAGGAGAAACACACCCCATGATCATCACTGAGGTACTGGATCGCAACCGCGCGCTCTACCCCGACGAAATCAGCCTTATCGAAGTCAACCCCGAAGCCCGCGAAAAAGACAACGCAGGCTGGAAGGAATACGATCTTGTCGAGACAGGACGCGAGGATCGCTATCGCCGTCAGATGACCTGGCTTGAATTTGACGAAAAAGCCAATCGCTTTGCGCATCTTCTTCTTTCCCGCGGTCTGGGCAAGGGCAAGAAGGTGGCAATCCTGCTTATGAACTGCCTTGAGTGGCTGCCCATTTACTTCGGTATCTTGAAGACGGGTACCATCGTCGTTCCCATGAACTTCCGCTACAGCGCAGATGAGATCAAGTATTGTCTGGAACTTTCCCAGAGCGATGCCATCGTCTTCGGTCCTGAATTCATCGACCGTATGGCAGCAATCGAATCTGACGTCCGCGAACAGGTTCCCGACATGTTCTACGTGGGCGAGGGCTGCCCCGCATTTGCAGAAAGCTACGAAGCTTTGACCGCAGATCAGGATGCATCTTCTCTTCCCGTTGTGGTCACCGATGATGACGATGCGGCGATTTACTTCTCCTCGGGTACCACAGGTTTCCCCAAGGCGATTTTGCACAGCCACTCCAGCCTGATGTCCGCATGCTATACCGAGAATGCGCACCATTCCCAGACCCATGACGACATCTTCCTTTGCATTCCGCCGCTGTACCATACGGGTGCTAAAATGCACTGGCTCGGCAGTTTCCTTGTGGGTGCAAAGTCTGTGCTTCTTCGCGGCGTTCGTCCTGAATGGATCATGCAGGCCGCTTCCGAGGAAGAGGCGACCATCGTCTGGCTGCTGGTGCCCTGGGCACAGGATATCCTTGATGCCATCGATGCAGGCAAGCTGAAGCTTTCCGACTACAAGCTTTCCCAGTGGAGATTGATGCATATCGGCGCACAGCCCGTACCCCAGAGTCTGATCCAGCGCTGGCAGAAGATCTTTCCCGGTCAGCAGTACGATACCAACTATGGCCTTTCCGAGTCCATCGGCCCCGGCTGTGTACACCTTGGCGTGGAAAACATTCACAAAGTCGGTGCAATCGGCATCCCCGGTCACAACTGGACCGTGAAGATCGCCGACGAAAACGGCAACGAAGTGGCACAGGGCGACGTGGGTGAG